>DASVHD010000020.1 GCA_036382775.1 bacterium
AAGTCGGTGCACTGGTTTTCATTCAAATTCCTAAAGGTACAAACAGTACACATAAGTCGGTGCACTGGTTTTCATCATAATTCTTATAGGTGCAACCGGTACTCAAAAGTCAGAGAGTGCGTTAATAGTGTTAAGATCGTCATTATCGTTAATCATTAGATCCTTCGTATAGTTTACCATGAACCGCTTCCTGAGATTCTTCGCCTGCCAAGAACCATGGCGGACTCAGAATGACAGAACGATAAAAGCATTGCGAATTTCGAATTTATGACTAAAAGTCATCGATTACAGAGATATAAGATATGATTACAGTGATGGAAGTACGCTAACGACATTTTTGATTGCGCTTTGCAGTTTTGCCGAAAGCCGTGAAAATTGCGAGCAGCTCACCGGATTCTTTAGCACTTTTTTAGCAATTCAAAGTATTGCTCACGGATCATACCCACGGTCTTCATATTTATCCGTATGATAGAAACTGGTATCTCATCGTATTTCGGTATAATTACGGGTCGCCTGGCACTGGGGTGGCTATAAACCATATGGTCACCTTTTTGCCGTTCGAATTTACACCCGAAGAGCTCAAAAATCTTACTTAATAGACGCCAGTTTATAGGGTTTATTTTTGGCAAAGTTATTCCTCTTTGTCTTTAATTGAGAATTGGGTAATGACTTCGGATTTATGTATTTGTATTACTTGCTCTTTATCGGCAAAGACAGCGTTTCGAATTCGACAATTTCGCATCGGCGAATCAGAATCGCATCCTTTGCTGCCGGGTCATACCCGGCTTCTTCCAACAGGTCATTCAAAGTACCCAACTTTGATGTTTCTTCAAAAAATATTTCCAGTGCTTCACGCAGATTTTTCTGTGCTTGAGCTACGGTTTTACCGCAACTGGCAACTTCCAGTTCAGGACAATAGGCAGTATACATCTTTCCTTCTTTCCAAATTTGTTCGGACACAATTATTCTTTTCTTCGTCTTCATAATTTTATCATAATCTTTTTTACTCATAAGTCAAGACTCTTAAACACAGCATTCCGAATTGCACCGCTTTATGGAATAACCATATATTGTAGAAGCGGTACACAAAAGTCAGAGAGAGTGTTAATAGCGTTCATTTTCACTCCACCAGCCTTAGCCGACGGCCTTTCTTAATCGCTTTTATCATCTCGCGCTTTTCAATACAATCGCCGTGTTTGGGGCCTGCAAGTCCGCCAATAATAAGTCCAGCAACCATAAGGCTATTAGAAGTAATCGATTCAGTAACACTTAGTCCCGTGGTCATAAAACCGTCTGAACTGAAACCTATTATACATCCAGTTGCGTATAATAAGCACCCAGAAACACAACCGATTCCTGCATATCGATTAAAATTTGAGTTTTTTTTGAATTTTAAAACCTCTCGCGCGGTAATGGGAAGCCCTAAGCAATCATCGTATTCCACGATTTGCCGTTCTGCTTCAAGCGGATCTTTAATTTTTTCAAAAACAGGCTCTCTGTCTTTAAAATACAACACTTTACGCAGTTTTATTAGGCTGTCCCTTTTTGCACTATATGTTTCGTAATTATCAACCATATCAGTGAGAATCCGTGATCCATAATTATCGTGATATACAGCACGGAATTTATTATTGTCAGTCGTTATGATCTCAACTACATAGCCCGCTTCTTTAGCAGTAGTATCGCTAAATATCGTATAGATCTTTGCGGATGAAAAATTTACCGCTTTAGGTAAGAGGTGGTACTGATTTCTTTCCAGAGAATCTATGGTATCCCCTACTTTATTGCTTATGGTAATGAGCTTAAGGTTGGCGTCCGGCACATTATCATAGTCAGGCAGCGTGTATTTGACAGAACACGCGATAAAGAGCAGGATACCTAATAACGATCGATTCACCGTTTTTAATAAAGATCTTTTACGAACAAACGGTATGCACACTTCAGCACATGATACACGATTCATGGTTATTCAACCAATTTTTATTTTCGGTCTTTTTTGATCGCTTTGATACATATACGAATAGCACGACCCGGCACTTTCACTGATAACTTTCATTACGGCTGCCTTTATATGTATATGCATACCAATTAAGAAAGTGCTGAATTCATGGAGAGAATACTGGATTCCCGCTTTCGCGGGAATGACAAGGATCTGTCATAAAACTCAGATTCTTCACTGCGTTCAGGATGACAAATTATACTACTTGTTGTTTTGCTCCAACATCCGTATCATCTCCTTATAGCGGTTTTCTTCAGACGCGTGGCGGAATTTGAAGCCGCCGGCCTTGCCCATGCGCTCAAGCTGGGCCTTCGTGACCACCAGGAATTCGTCGTCCAAAGAACGACCGGCCAGTCCGCCGGTCTTGAGCTGTTCCACGGGCATGAGGACCCTGGTGATCTCGGCGGATTGATCTTTGCGCGCGCCGGTCACTGTCCAATGGACTTCGGCGCCTGGCTTGCCGCCGATGATAAAGCCATTATCTTTCACGTTCTGCGCGATGAATACTTCATAAGTCCCGACGCCGGTCAACTGAATCTGGGGGTTTTCATTGAGCGCGTCATAATAATCCGGAAGGTGGACCGCGCAGCGGCCATCATCACCGATCACGGCGATACCCCGGTAAATATTTACCATCTCCGGCGATTCCACGAAGTAGTGGTTCAGTATCTTGTTTTCCGGATCCAGAGGATGGTCGATCGTGAACGTGCCCGAGTTTTTGGCTAAGATGCCGACCCGGGTCTGACCCGCCGCAGTAGTAGTCTGGCCATTGAACGCAGCGGAATTGTCGTCTCCGGATGGAACAGTAGAGTTTAAGCCGACAGTAAAACTGTAAAGCGCCATGGAACTGTCATTTTGCCCGCCAGCCACGGTTGCACAATAACCGAGCGCTTTGTTGATCACTCCACCGCTTACGGTTGCATAATAACCGCTGGCAGTATTGCCATAACCCCCGCCTACGGTCGCATGTTCATAGTTGGCCATGTTGCTATCTCCACCAGCCACGGTCGTATAGTAGGAATTAGCTACGTTCTTCAAGCCGCCGCCAACATAGGAATATTTGCTGTTTGCATGGTTATTCAAGCCGCCAGCTACGGTGGCAGCGGTGTCACTGATATCCGTACCAGCACGGTTGCGGTAACCTGAAAGGGCGCCGCTATAATACGCTCTAGCGGTATCGCATAATCCGCCACCCACGGTCGCGTAGTTGCCGCTGGCCAGGTTGTCATAGCCTCCATCTACGGTCGCATATGTCGCGCTGGCAGTGTTATTTCGCCCCCCGCCCACGGTCGCATAGCCGCCACTGGCGGTATTTTGTACGCCTCCGCCCACGACCGAGTAAGCCCCGCTGGCAGTGTCCTGATATCCGCCGCAAACGGTCGAATAGGAACTGGTGGCGGTATTTTCAAACCCTCCGCTTACGGTCGATGAGTAACCGCCGGCGACGCCGTGATATCCGCCGCCTACGACCGCATAGGATCCAACGGCCGTATCAGCAAACCCTCCGCCCACGACCGCATAGTAATTGGTGGCGTGGTTGTTTCTCCCGCCTCCAATAAAAGAATATTTACCTGTCGTAGTGTTCCCGTATCCACCCGTGATCACATTCGCTGTATCGGACGGATCGTTGCCCACCTGGTTATCGTACCCGAAACCGATACCTGAATAATAACCATAAGCCAGGTTGCTTTCTCCGCTGACGATCGCGGTAAAGGGATCGTTCGCGGTATTCAGATATCCGTTCACAACCGCGGTGGTGAAACCATAGGCCGCGTTCTGCTGCCCGCTCCCTACAAAGGAATGCCCGCCGTATATCATGTTCCCGTAGCCTCCGGCGACGACTGAACAAGTATCAAATTCGTCGTTGCCGGCTAAATTACTATACCCGCTGAACACGCCGCATTGTACGCCATAGACATAGTTGTTTTGGCCCCCACCGACGACCGATTGTTCAGCGTACACGCTGTTATTATAACCACCCAGGATCGCCGCGTGATTACCATCGGACAGATTGCCGTATCCGCCTACTACCGTGCCGTAATTTCCATATACCGTATCCATGGTTCCGCCGCATATGATCCCGTTAACGTCCAGGGAATAACGGGGAGTTATGTTCCTTATCCCAACGCTGTCGGTCGCATTAAATGTGTACACCTTGCCGCCAGACCGGGTCCAGTCGTTGTCCGGGGCCGAATTCCGCGCAAATTGCGCTGTGTCTGAATAAGTCGAAGTATAGGCATATGCCGAAGATACGATCCGAGTGCGCGGCGACAGCACTTGCCCGGCAACGGTCAATTGCAGATAACGGCTGGTGCTGTTAACAAAAACGCTGTCCGGGACCGGCGTCACGCCGCCTAAAAGAACGTTGAATATTCCTTTATCGATAGCGACAGAAGCTTGATTTTCCGACCATTTCTGGTTACCTGCTGATGCCGCGTCGAAGATCGCGAAGGTCATGGATACCGATGGATTGGTGATCGGATTACCCTGGGTATCGGTGAGATAGCCCTGGTAGTTGAGTAACCTTGGAGATAAGCGGATGTCGTTCACCTTGATGGTTTGACCGAAGGCCGTGACGGCCAGCAGGCAAACAATACATACGCATAAAGTGATTTTTGATTTCATTATGGCTCCTTTCAAGTTGGTCTTTCTAGTCTTTTTAGTCTTTTTAGTCTATTTGGTCTGTCTGGTCTTTTTGGTTTCATACATTAACGAACATTAACGAAGAGAACGAATGATAGCGAATCATACGAATGGAAAGCGTTGAGATCGTTAATATCGCTAGTATCGTTGAGAGCGTTTGGAGCGTAAGAATGGTTAAGAACGTTCATTTTACTCCACCGGCTTTAAGCGACGACCAGCTTTGATGGCCTTGACTATTTCAGCTCTGTCAAATCTCTTGCCATAACTAAAACCAGCAAAAGTCGATATACCTATTCCGGTGACAATACCCATTGAGGCATACGCTGCTTCATTATCTTTTGTCAAAGCGTCGTTGTTGAAAATATTTATAATCGCCAATGATCCGGTTATACAAGAAATACCGCAACATGCCAATCCATAAAATGTCGCATTGTAATTGTGACCGTACATATAACCATCTATTTCATCATTTGTTATCGGTAAACCAAGAGCATCGTCGTAGTCCACGATATGCCATATTTTTTCATATTGTTTTAGCACTGGTGCAATCTTTTCATAATCATCAACATATTTGCGTAGGAATTTAACATGAGTATAATCACTGCCGTATGTACGGTATTTTTTGCCATCGGTTGTTGTGACTTCAACGATATAACCTATTGTATCTTTCCAATTACAGAAGCTTGAATAACAGAATCTTTCCACTCCGTAAAAAATGGCAGATTCGCAACCTTTCATTTTAGAAAAGAGTTTAAATTGCTGCATTTCATTATAATCTATCGTATCCCCCACCCGCTCGCTGATGGTTATGAATCTAAGGGAATCATAGGGGGGCCATATTTTATCATAATACGGTAACGTATATTTTGCAGCACTGCAAGCAATACATAGGAATACCATCGGACACATAATACAAGATACACGATTCATGGAATGACAAATACTCCTGATTTATTGGTGCGCATGGAACGAATACTGGATTCCCGCTTTCGCGGGAATGACAAAAGGGACGGAAATGACAGTGATTCTATTGTCATTCAGAGGACGGTAAGTAAGTTTACCCTGAGTTTCTTTTTGAGATTCTTCCCCTTCAGGCTGTTCGGGGTCAGGATGACACACATAAAAACTATATAGCTTATTTATTTTTCGCTCAGTTTTGCGATCTGGGCTTTCAGCTGTTCGATCTCGGCCTGCTGCGCCTTGTTCTGCTTAATGAGTTCCTGGATCGCGGCCAGGGCAATGCCGTCGGCGTCGATGGTCGTGATGTGCTTGTCGTCCTCGCCCACGCCGAATTTTGAAAAATCCTGCGCCATGGGACCGATGTGACGGATCGAAGGATCCTGGCTCTTATAGTTCCAGGTCGTGATCGGCAGCTGCTCGATATTGTTGAGGATCTCATCGCCGTCCACGGGCTGGAAGTTCTCTTTCATGTTCCGGTCACTGACCGCGGACCAGGAGTTGCCGCCGGCGGCGACGTATACGCCGCTGGTCAAGCCGCTGTTAGTATAGAAATAAACTCCACCGCTGCAGCGCGCGATCCAGCGGTTATCCACGCTGGCAGATACATCCGCGTCGGTCGCGTCGCCCCAGACAAAACAACCCTGGTTGTAAGATTTAGCGCGGCGTCCCGCCGCGAATGAATATGCGCCGTCGGCATTATTCAAACGCCCCCCAGGTACCGTGGCAAATGATCCAGCAGCGGAATTTTGCTCTCCACCGCCCGCCACACTTGAACCGCCGCCGGCCGTATTCGCTAAGCCACCGCCGATAAATGTGTATGAACCGGAGGCATCGTTGGCTTGGCCGCCACCTATTGTCGCGCACCAGTCGGTGGCATTATTGCTCTGTCCGCCACTGATTGTTGCATAATAACTGGTGGCACAGTTGACAGCTCCGCCACTCACGCTCGAAGCTTCTCCGCTAGTCAGATTATCATATCCGCCGCCCACGGTCGTATAATTGCCATTTGCAGCATTTGAATATCCTCCGCCCACGGTCGCGTGCGTGCTGCAAGCGGCGTTGTTATCTCCCCCGCCCACAAATGCATATTTGGCGCTCGCTGAGTTATCATATCCCCCGGCCACCACGGCGCCGGTATCCTCGGCTGCATCGCCGACGAGGTTGCCATATCCGGATAGCACGCCGCCGTATACCGCCTTTACAGTATCCTCGCTTCCCCCGCCCACGACCGCGAAATTACCGGTAACATTGTTAAACCATCCGCCGGTGACGACCGAGTAATCACCGTAAGCATAATTGCTTCGTCCACCGCCTATGAATGACGCCATACTATCAGCGTTATTTGAATAACCTCCACCCACGAATGAACCAGCATTATTTGCCCAGTTATTTAAGCCTCCGCAAACAGTCGCGTACGTTTTAGCGGCGAAACAGGATCTCCCTCCGCCGACGAATGAATATTTCCCGGTCGCGTTATTATCATACCCGCCGCAGACTACGGCCGCGGTATCTGAGGGACCTACTCCAGCCCTGTTACTGTAACCGCCCAGTATCGAGCCGTAAACCGCTTTTGCTGAATCATACACGCCACCCGCTACAATGGCACAATCACCGCCAGCTTCATTCAAAGCCCCGCCGCACACGGCAGCGTCCATTCCGCCGGCTTTGTTGTTTTCACCGCCGCCCACGGTCGATCCATATCCATTCGCCATATTATCGTCACCGCCGCCTGCGAATGCGTAAGTTCCGCCAGCCGTGTTACAATTCCCGCCGCTGACGGCTGCATGATCACCGCCGGCACTATTCATTTCACCACCACCCACGGATGACCTGTTTCCGTCAGCCTGATTGGACAATCCGCCGCCGATAGCTGCGTATGCGCCATAGATATTGTTCCCATATCCACCGGCGATCACGCAGGTATTGCCGCGGGCCACATTCATCGTCCCGCCCCCGACTGCGGCATTTATTGAGTCAGCGGCATTGCTTACCCCGCCGGCCACGACCGCGTACCTGCCTCCGGCTATATTGCTGTATCCACCGCCGGCAAACGCATACCGGCCGGTAACGGAATTATTATAACCTCCGGCCACGACGGCGCCGGTATCTTCGGCCGCGTCGCCGGAGATATTATTCCGTCCGCCGCCTACAGCCGCATAATGGCCGTTGGCCTGGTTTGTACGGCCCCCGCCGATGGCCGAGCCGTCGTTCGCGGCGCTATTGTCGCAGCCGCCGGCGATGGTCGTGCACCAGCCGTCGGCAAAGTTGTCTTCACCGCCGCCCACTGCCGCGAAACCACCGATGGCTTTGTTGATCCAGCCGCCAGCCACGGTGGCGTACCAGCCGCTCGACGCGTTGCCGTCGCCGCCGCTGACTACGCAGTATTTGTTGTCCAGACCGGCTGCTCCGGTTGTGCACGCGACGCCGAAATTAACGTGTGTGCTGTCGGCATTGCCCCATAGCATGTTCCCGGCGCGCGCCAAACCCCATGTGCCTGTCATCTGGAGCGTGGTATCCGCGGTATCGGTGACACGAAATGCCCAGTCGTTATCAGCCGCAGAATTGCGCGCGAACAATGCGGTATCCGAATAGGTCGCGGTATAAGCGTAAGGCGCGGACACAATCTGCGTGCGGGGCGCGAGAGTCTGGCTGTTAAACCTCAGTTCCAGCCACCGGTTCGCTCCTTTGGTGAACACGGAATCCGGTATCGTGCTCACGCTGCCCAACAGAACGTTAAAGATCCCTTTCAGGATCGGCACTTCCATCTGCGTTTCGGACCAAAGCAGGTTGCCGGACGTCGACGCATCGTAGACCCGGAATAATATGTCAAATGAATCGTTTATCGGGTTGCTTAGATCATCGGTCAGATAGCCCTGGTAGTTTAAAAGGCGCGGCGAGAGACGGATATCGCCGGACTTATAAACCGTCTGGCTAAATGCTAGAGTGATGAACAGGGCCAAAATAAGGGTGGCATGTATAGATCTCATTTTTCTCCTTTCGTTTCGGTTATTAAATCCTAAATTCTAAACTCTAAATCCCGCTTCGTGTCGAAACTCAGCATGAGACATAAACAATATCAAAATTCTAAATTCTAAACAAGAACTGGATTCCTGTTGGAGTTCACCCCTTTGGATTCCCGCCTTCGCGGGAATGACAAAAGGCGCGGGAATGACCCCATTAGAAATTGCATTTCTAACGGGGCAGGCAGAAAAAGATGAGATTGCTTCGCACGCGGCATACTCGCAATGACATCTCCCCTCACCCTTACCCTCTCTCCCACAGGGACACCTTTCATTGTAACTCCTTTATTTTTTCCACGTTGCCACAAGGGGAGAGGAAAAAACGTGTAATGCTGCACACACAAAGCGCTCGCAATGACGGGCAAAGAGGCAGGTCTTTGAGACCCTGCATTATGTTCAAGATGATAACACCGCATAGCTGTTTTTGTCGAGCGAGACCAGAATCCTGGTTAATTTTACCAGTTCCATGCAGACGCTGCCCGCGATCATCGTTGTTATTTGCGTCATATCAACGTAAACTTGCGCGAGCGCCTCACGGAAGCGCAGGAGTTCAAAACGAAGGGTTCCGGAAACACCTTCCACAGTCAGGTCGACAAGCTCGAACGCGCGCTGTATCGCGTTGACAGCTTCGACCGGATCGTTTGAGTCCTGCAAGAGATTTTTTGCCCGGTTTAGTTCGTTGGCGATCATAAGCAGCCGTTGATCCTGCGTAAATCTATGCCAGCGCTGGGCAAGACCGGGATGATATTTTAAGGGATACATTTACTGCGAATGGATCGAATGATAGCGCATGTAACGAATAACAGCTGAGATTGCCCCACGGGGACACCGGTTATCCCTCACCGCTGCCCCCGTATCATGTACGGGGCAGGCTCTCTCTCCCACAGGGACACCAGTTATTTTTGATGTTCAATATTTTGATGTTGCCTTTAAAGGAGAGGAATAAGGTGAGGGTTGAGTCTTTAAGGTTGCGCACAAAGAACACTCGCAATGACAGAAACCCAGCACTTTCATAGATAATCATAGTTATGTATACCCGATATAGAGCCATTGTTTATCTCTTTTCAAACTTTTTAATATGTAAACGTAGTACATCTTCGTTTAAGAAAGTGCTGGGTCATTCCTGGATCAGCTTTTCGACGATGGCGCGGACCTTAGCCCTCATACCCGGATCTTCGACTTCCATGGAACGGTTGTTCATTGACGGACGGATGTTGATCAGGGCGGTGAACTCGATCCACTCCTCTTTGGGCTTGTCCAGGAAGAGGTTTACGCCCCAGAGATCTTTCTGATCGCTGTTCCTTTCAGATAAAAGCATGTTCTCCAGATCAGCATGCAGTTCGGCATCGATCGCCAATAATTCACGTTCCACGTCAACCACCGCCTTGATCATGCTTTTGAAAAACTGGCCGTGCAAGGCTTGTATTACTTCCTTTTTTTCCGGATAGGTGATGATTTTCATCGGTTATTGTTTTTTGAGATCCCTTTTTGCCATTCTTAGGGTTTGGCAGTAAGTTTACCCTGAGCGTGAGTCGAAGGGAAGAATCTGAGATCCTTCACCTTCGCGTTGTTCAGGGTCAGGATAACAGAAAAATGCGTTCAGGATGACAAACATTTGGTTTTTGTGGGCTTTTGGTTTTAACTAAATAGACGAAAAAGACCAGAGAAACTAAAAAGATGATTATTTTCTATGGTTATTCTATTGCGTCCGGTTCGGCTTCGACCCGGCTGACCGTGATCTCTTCGTTGCGTCTTACCTTTTGAAAGACGTCGGGATTGCCGGAGATCTTGCCGATAACGTTGACCACGCTATAAGCCCTGATCTCCTTGCCCTTGCTCATCGGTGTCTTGCCGAAGAAAATACAGAATGAAGGATTTTCGATCCAGATGGCGATCTCGCCTTTTTTCACGACTTCCCTGGCATTTTCCGCTTTTATTTCTTTAACGGGCAAGGGGAAGTAGATCTCTTCGCCCCAGACATAGGTCCTGCCCGATAGCGGCAGGGCGTCGTAAAATTCCTTTGCCGTTTTGGGATTTTCATCGGATAATACGGCGCGGATCTTGCCGATAGATTTGCATTTTATAATTATTTTCATGTTATTGTGTTATTATACATATATTTAAGGCGGAATCAAGCATTGTTTTCGTTTGGATCGTTAGGTTCGTTTCGCCGGTTTTCATTATAATTCTTATAGGTGCAACCGGCACTCAAAAGTCAGAGAGAGCGTTTGTATCGTCCCATTCAGGATAATTATTTTATTGCCGGCGTCTTTCCTTGATACGGGCTCTGATCCGCGTGAGCATTTCAAGGTCCGCCTTATCCTGCAATCGGTTAGACGCTTTTTTATTTTTGATCAATGAATTCAACCCGATAAAATATGCCCGCTGCCGGCCGTAAGTGCCTGTTTTCTTACTGCGCCACACTTCATTGAATTCGCAGCCATCAATGGACGTTAGGATATCGACCCGTACTGGTTCATAGCCCAGCTGTACGATCCTGCCTTTATGCATAAAGTCCCTGGCTTGTAGTTTCAGACAGCTAAATCCGAAATCGTTCAATGCCTTGACAACCTTAGCGGCATTCACTGGATCTGACCCGACCATGATATCCAGGTCTTTCGTGAAACGCGGCCGCGCATAAAAGGCCAACGCGTAGGCGCCAACGATACAGTACTTAACGCCATGGCGGTTTAAAAGTTTTAATAGATCTTCATAATCTTTTTGAAATTTTGCCTTTCCTCGTTTTATTTTTTTGTAGTCCGAAAAAACATCTCTTAAAAACCGCATGGTCGCCAACCTTTCGCGGCTGCCCATATTGGAATAGTAGGTATCGTTCGTGCTTTCCGAATCAGAGACCGAACATATCTTAATCCATATTTTTTTCATAAAATGCGGTAATTAATGGAACGAATAAAACGAATCACAGCAAATGATTTTCGTCACTCCCGTGTAAACAGGAGTCCAGGAATACAAGCTGGATTCCCGCCGCAGTTTACCCCTTTGGATTCCCGCTGTCGCGGGAATGACAAAAGGGACGGGAATGACCCCGATTTCCTTGTCATTCGGAGGACGCTGAGAATGGCGGAGCGGACGAAGAATCTCCGATCCTTCGCAACCCTGCGGGTTACTCAGGATGACAGAGGAGGGCGGGTTACCCAGGATGACAAAAACAAAGATTGCTCGCAATGACATTCTACGCAACAATCATAGGATGATGAGCTTAAATACCGCCTGCCGGGGCGAACTGGATCCATGGTTTTCAATAGTCTGGTATTTAAACAATAGGAAATAAATTCCGGGCGCGAGCCATGCCGGCATTGACAGATTCTGAACGCATTTGTTTGATCCGAACGGTTCCAGATCAGTCACGCAACGACCGTCAGCGGAATATAATACGGCGCTTAACGAATGAACGGACGAATGCAATTCGAATGATAAATGCGAATTAGGGCGAATGATAGAAGACGAATAAAAGCGAATAACGGAATTCAGATCACGGACCGCGGTTTGCGCTTCGTTCTCAGCGATTTGGGTGGAACGCACGACGATATCGAATTTATACTGGGCGCAAAGACGAGGGTTATTATATGCCCGGAAAACCACGCGGTAATGACCCGTGTCAGCGTAGCTATGCGTAATATTTGCCTGCCCTGACGCGCTGCTGTCGCCGAAATCCCAGGCGTACGATAAAGAGCGCCAGTCCGGAAAATTGAAAGAATCGACAAGGCAGTCGAAATACGCCGTCTCCCCTGCCTGCAGGGTTTCGGGATCGACGGACGCGCCGACGATATTGACCATGGGCACCGTGTCCAGGGGGCTTTGCAGCCAGACCGTAAAGGTTTCGATGCCGTTTGAAAAAACCTTGACCACCCGGTACCCGCACAAACCGATGTTCGTTTCGCAGGTCGCGAGGCCGGTCTGGAGCAGCGACGGACCGTATAAAAACTGGAGATCGCCGTGTAAATGGCCGGCAAAGACCGCGGAAAAATCGTAATCAACAAGATCGAACAACAAGGTGTCGCGCCGCGGCCGGTCCACTGACGAATGGCTGTTCCCCTCGCCGGGCGATGACACGTACAGGGGAAAGTGATGGAAGAAAAAGAGGTGTTTGTATTTTTGGGGCGACCCGGCGACCGCCGCAAGGTCGGCACGCAGAAAGGAATCCTGCTCGAGCGAATATGGGTCATAGCACGCGTGACCCGAATAGGTATCGAGCAGCGTGGAGTTTAAGGCGATGAAATGGCACGAATCGGCGCTATTATTGTCGAAAGAATAATAATCGGGCCCCCAAAACCCGCGATATAATAAAAGCTGGCCCGGCGTCCAGCATCCCTCATCCTCGTAACCGACATCATTGTTACCCGGCGCGTAATATTTTCCCACCGGTACCGGCAGGAGATCGAACAGCGAATCGCAGGTATGCCACTGCTGCTGGACCAGGGTTTGGTTCTCGGGGTTGTTCGCCATATCACCGCAGACGATCACGAACCCGGGTAAAGGCGACATCGCACTGATCTGGGCTATTGCCAGGGAACAATGCGGCACAGCATAGGCATTGCGCCCGATCTGCGGGTCAGAGTAGTGGATGAAATAGAAGGAATCAAAAGTCAGTAAGAATAAAATAAACATAGTCTTTTGGTCTTTTAGTCTTTTTAGTCTTTTTAGCTTAAACCAGAGAAAGGAAAAACACTGGAGAAACCAGAGAAGCATCACCCCCACCTTTCTCCTCCCCCCTCGAGGGGGAGGGTAAGGGAGAGGGGGTTATTTCAAAATTATGAAATCGACGCGGCGGTTTTTCGCGCGGTCCGCTTCGGTATCGTTGCCAGCAACGGGCTTTGATTCGCCGCGGCCCCGCGCGATCATCCGCACCGGCTCGATCATGTGAATATCGATGAGGTAATCCCGCACCGCCTCGGCTCTTTTCTGCGACAATTCAAGGTTGTATGTTTCCGACCCCACGTTATCGGTATGCCCCTGGATCTCCACCTCGAGTTCGGGGTGGTTGGTCAGCAGCGCGGCCGCCTCGTCCAGCGCCGGCACGGTCTTTGACTCGGGATCGAGCTTGAGCCGGGCGCTGCCGAATTCGAATTCCACGCCGTACAGGGTGATCGTCGTGTTGATCTTGAGCATGCGCATCATGACCTCTGAATCTTTGTTCGGTTCGACTACAACCTCGGACACGCTGGGCGTGTAATCAATAGTTTCGAACTTAAGCAGATAAATGCCCGGTTCCAGGTCGTTGAATTCGAAATAACCCAAAGAATCGTCGGATGCCGCGCGGACGGGCTCAGTGCCCTTGAGGAAAGAAATGTCGACGACCAGCGGTGCATTCGTCATATAGTCGGCAACGATCCCAGATATTTTTCCCCGCGCCGATTCCTCGTTTTTCAACATCACACGCTGCTCGAACTTCTTACCGCCTTCGATATTTACTTTGACGTTAAAAGGCGCGTATCCGGCTTTGGTTATAAGCAGAGTGTATGATCCCGGTTCAATATCAGCGACCTGAAAGTATCCGGCGCGGTTAGTATAACATGAGTATTGCTGAGCGATATCCCCAGCGATCCGAACCTCGGCGTTTTCAACCGGATCATAACTTTCATTGGTCACGAACCCGTAAACCGATCCGACTTCGACCAAACCGGAAGTGGAGCGGGAAAAGACAGCGCAGGACGAAAACAACAGCAGTGCCGATATTATTACAGTGAAAAGATCTTTTGTCATGGTGTTACCCTCCTCCTTTAACAGCATTTATGTGATTAAGCTATTAGGTAATTGAGTAATTGATGTTATTAACGGATAGCGAAATTTATTAAGTATTTTTTTTCTTTTCTGCCAACCACATCTTTATCTTAACCCTCACCCCGACCCTCTCCCTGCCTAGGGAGAGGAAAAAGCGAGGGATATTTTTTTGCAGAGCAAGTTCTGGCCGCTACGGTCTTCACTTCATCCCTTCAGCTCTGCATCTCTGCTTGTTTCACTGTACTAACTCCGACGGTTTGCTCAGCATGCCCGAGATTTTCTCGATCAGTTCATCGTAGGATTTCGATATGGTGAGGGCTGTTTCCGGTTTTATATATTTGGCATCGACCGCCGCTTGTATCCGTTTCTGAGTTTCCGCCGCATCGAGGGACGCGGAATTGAGCTTATCCATGAACACCGGATGGTTCGTGCGGTTCTGCCAGGCATCGAGCATGTTATGGCAGACCAAGCTTGAATAATAAATCATTTCCTCGGTGATGCGGCGGGGATCGTTATGGGGCAAATGCGGCGTGAGCTCAAAGACCTTCATCGCGACATTCATCGCCGTGGTGTAAACGTTGTGAGCCTCGAGAAGCTTGACGGCGGAAAGCATGATTATTCCTTCGGAAATAAAGATATTCCTACGGAATGGAAGTTAACCACGGAAGGTTGGAAGCTAATGCTTCGCATTGGAAGTGATCGCTGCACGATGGAATCGAACCAAAGGATTAATCTATACCGCTTGAGTATCATTTTTATCCCGTGCTTTACGAACATTTGTCATCATTCTATTTAACAAATATCCGATTTCTTGCATCTTTATTTTGAAATGCCGGTGTTGTTTTATATCTATGTACTTATGAGCTAATGCATCACCAAAGTGATTGCGCAATTCACCAAGAGAAGCACGTGCACGTTCATAGAATGTAAGTTTATCATTAAAATGAAATCTGTAGAAACCTTCGCTAATCTCAGACGGCACACTGCGAGCTGAACGGTGCATTTGACTCGCGAGATCATACTTCTCATTACCTGGAAAAGTCTTAACGAGCTGCGATACCTCCAGCGACAGTTTGTTTGCTAATTGCCAGACTTTAAGATCTTCGAACTTTTTTACATTCATATAATTTTCTGTTTTCAAAAGAACATTATCATTGTGCATAGATTCCATGTTTTGTACATAACTTCCATCACGTTAGAATAACATGATCACTTCCATGATGGAATCATAAATTCCATCTCGACAGAGATCGTATTTTCTTTTTGCTTTTTCCGCAAAAAGGAAAAAGGCTACCGCCCTTGTCAGGACGGCGTACGCATGCAAGTTGATATTGCGCCGCCCGCCACTGACCATTACTTTAGTGCCTCTCTTTTCGATCCACAACAGTACATATTAGTTAGTCAGCGCAAAATACTCCAGTATAGATTATATATATTGAAGCGGAATTGTCAAGGAATAAAAGCACATTCCGTTGGAATGGAAGTAAGCCATTTAGGCTGGAAGTGAATGCTACGCATTGGAATTGAGCGTTTCCCCTAACTGGAACAACCCATTATCAAATATATTCTTAATGATGCACGCTGGAACTCTGTAAAATTCCACGCGAAGCGTATATTATATTCCAGTGCGAAGCACTAACTTCTATGGCGAAGCCATAACTTCCAGACGGAGTCTCGCTTCCATTCCGAAGGAATTACTTGCAGCGCTACGCTTCTTTTCTATAGTACTTACTATAGTATTTGTAATAACTTTGGTAGTAATACGAGCCCGGGGACAAGGGTACGCCGTTCAGCACCATGCCGATGACGTTCGCCCGGGCATTGGTCAGAATGTCTTTCGTGTCCTGCAGTTCCTTTAGAACCGTCCTGCCGTACCGCGCGGTCAACAGCACCGCGTCCGCGCTGCGCGCCGAGTATGTCGCGTCAGCAAAAAGAAGCATGGGCAGGCCGTCAATGATGACGTAATCGTAATGTTTTCTGAGTTCATCCAGCACCTGGTTCATTTTGACCGATTCTAAAAAGACAAAGGGATTGGGCGGCACACTACCCACGGGGAGCAAGGATAGACTGCTCGTTACGGCAGATTTATCGTTGGGATCGTGATTAACGTTTTTATCGTATTCCGGCTTGTAGGCGACGACCGCATCCTTTATCGTTGATTTCCCCTGCAGGACATCGAACAGGCCGATTTCTTTTTTCATTTTTACGACGTCGGTGAGGTGCCCTCTTTTTTTTCTGAAATCCGTGTCCACGACCACGACCTTCTTCCCCACCGCGCTCATGGTCACGCCCAGGTTAAGCGATACGTAGGTTTTGCCTTCTTCAGGGCCGGCAGAAGTTACGTACACGACTTGATAGTGTTTGTCAGGATGGGCGAATTCGATATTCAATGACAGCTTGCGGAAACTCTCGAATTCAGCCGATGAATCGTAGCTGACGGTCCGTACGTGATAATAACCGGATTTGCGCTGAGGCCGCGGAAGGACCACGGAGAACGCGGAACGGAAAAACCTTACGCCTTTCTTGGCAAGGTTATAATCCCGCGGCGCCGGATCATGACCTTGCTTTACGTGATCATTTTTTGTATCTCCACCCCGCCTTTTTCCTCCCCCTCGATGGAGGTTAGAGGTGGGGCCGTCATCGCCGTTTGATTCGACCAGCGGTATAGAAGCGAAGATCGAAAGACCAAGCTTGGTCTTTATGACCTCGAGGTCTTTGACAGTATTGTCGAAATATTCGGCGATAAAGATCCCGGCGCCGCCCACGAGTATGCTTATAACCAGAGCCAGGATAAAACTGGTCAGGCGGCCGCGGGAATTGACCGGCGTGCCAGACACTAAAGGCGGGTTTATTATTTTAAGATCCGAGGTAACGCCGGCTTCCTGGACCCTCGTTTCCTCAAGCTTTTCCGCAAAAAACGTATACAGTTTTTCCGCGGTTTCACGGTCACGCTCAAGTCTTGCCAGACTTAATTCGTCAACCGGCACATTCTCCAGTTTGTCCTGGAGCAGTGATATTTGCCTTTCTACGCTCGCGATCTCAGTGCTGATAGTCGACATACGCCGGCTTATTTCTTCCTTCATTTGACCTTTAATGCCATCTAATTTAGCTCTTATTTCAAGCACTTTAGGGTGTTCGTTAGAGTATTCCTTAAGCTTCCCTTTGAGCTCGGCTTCAGCCTGGAAAAACTGATTATAGAGGTTTTGCAATGCCGGCGATGACAGCAAGGTCGCGGCGAAATTGGGCAGGGTATCAGCCACCGCGTATTCGACACTGGAAACCAGATACCGGTTAAGACTTCGGATTATCTGTTCTTCGACCTGGATCTGGTTTTTGCGCGATTCCAGAGCCGAAACCTGAGAGATCAATGCCTGGGTTGACGCTTGAAGATCCACGATCTTTTTTGTTTCCTTAAATATCTTTATATTGTCTTCAAGCTCGGTAAGCTTGTTCTGATACAGGGCAAGCTGAGATTCAATAAAGGTACGGGACTGGATATAGGCCAGGGATTTTTCGCCTATGTCTTCCTTGATGATCTGCGCCGAGAGCGCACGCGCGATCTTGAGCGCCTCCTGGGGATTTCCCCAGTACAGGTTGATCCTCAGGATGCCGATAAGGTTCATACCGGGGAAAAGGGTCTTTGCCGTCACCAGTTTCTTGGATACGCCTTCGCCCGAACCAGGGATCTCGCCGGAACCAATACCCTTGTCAATGCGGTCGGCTTCCAGCACGTTTATCGAGGTCGAATTCCGCAGGGCTAATGCCATGCGGTCGCGGGGATAGAACACTACCGTGTAGGTATGGTCACGCGTGATCTTCTTGAGCGCCGTCACTGAAAAAGTAAGGGCGCCACTGCCCAGGTCAACCTCGTGTTCCGTACCGTACCGCGTGAGCGGGACAATCGTATAGCTATTCTGATGGAGTGAATAGCCGTTCGCGGTCACCCGCAGTTTATAGGGCCCCAGCTGGTTTTGGAAATCGCTCTTCATCCGGGTCCTGATGTCTATGTCAGAGATCGTTTTACCGCCGTTCTTGATATTAGCGCACAAGGACAGCGTGTCCACGACCTTGCTCGTGAAATTGACGCTCAGGAGCGTGGAGATAACGCGCTGGGTAATGGAACCGATCTGGGTCGTGGGTGTTTCCGAAAATTGGTTGAAGAACCCTTCCACCGGCTGTTCCTTGGAAACGCCAAGGTCAAAGGTCGCCATGTAGGCGGGATTGTACGGCCGGGTAACGCGGTACACGATAATGCCCAGGAAAACGGGGATCGCGAGATAGAAGAACAGCCGGCGCCGGCGCAGGAAAATACCGTACAGGTCGCGGAGATGGAGAGAAGACTCCTCATCGCCGTTTCCGTTGTTGATGCGCGGTTGATCGTTCATGGAAACACCTTAGCACGCTGCGCTGTAGACACATTCGGCACTGAAGCCGAATTGCAGTCACACTTCGTTGAAGTCACGCTGCGCTGCCTTAGAATTACAATATCTTTTCGGATACGGGTAATGAGATTTGTCAGTTTTACTGAGATTATATGTACGTTCTTTTGAAACCTGGCATGATCAACTGCATTTAGGTATCCAACATTGAAGGCTTCTATTAAATGATTGGCACATTCTTCAGCTGATCCGCTAGCTATATTATAAAATGAAATCTTTTCTTTCGGAAAACGTCTTCCCCATCCTTCGGAAATATTCGCAGGTATAGATCGTGCAGCTCTCAACAGATCATCAGTAAGGCTATATTTTTCTTTTGTTGGAAATTTTTTTGTTAATTCATAAACATCTTTGGAAAACTGTGAGGCTAATTGCCAAACGATCAGATCCTTAAAGCTTTTCAATTTCGTTTTCATATTATTCAGCCAAAGGCATGAATGCAGGCGCGCAGCGCCGTGTCTGCAGGCATGTAATGCCATATCTACAGCGTAGCATGTTTTTCATAGCCTTTGTATCGTAATGTACAGCGTCACGACTGACACGGCAAGGGACAGGGTGTTGATGACGATACCCCATTCGATCGTGAAGCGCTTGTTAATGTACACCCAGTCGCCGGATTTAAGCTCGAAATTCTGATCCTGCCTGCCTTTTTTTAGTATTTCGTCGACGTTAACCGTGAGCACAACCGCTTTCTGATCCACGAACCGCACGGCCTTGACCTTTTTAAGATTGGCGCGGTTTGTAGGTCCGCCGGCCAGCGCGATGTAGTCGGTCACGCGCAATCCCCGCTGGTATTCAACCGAACCGGGACGCAAGACCTCGCCGAAAACCGAAACATGCGGTAAAGTCGGGCTTTTCAAGATGACGGAAATGACAGCGTGTGTGAAATAGGTTTTGAGCTTCTCGCTTAACAGGCGGGCGATCTCCTCGGTCGTCAATCCGACAACCCCGACCTCGCCGATCAGCGGGAAGGATATGGTGCCGTTATGCATAACCATGAGGGTGCGGGTCAGTTCTTCCTCGCCCAGGATTACGATCTCCAGAACGTCGCCGGCTTCGATCTTGTAGGGCGCGGATGGATTTAATTCACCCTCACCCTTACCCTCTCCCCCTAACGGGACACCAGTTATTATTGCCGGTTCATCCTTCAATGCTGCCATCAAGGGAGAGGAATTTTTTTCTATGGTATCCGGTGCCGCGGAGGACGCGTGAAATAATAATATAGCGGATAAAAGCACAGTTATCAACATTAAATTCATTATATGGAACGACATGGAAAAGTCAAGATGCATACATTGCGAATGTGACGAATCAAGAATACGAATGAAACGAATTCTGGATTCCCATTTTCATGGGAATGACAGATTAAAAGATGAGATTGCTTCCCTTCGTTCCTCGGGACACCGGTTATCCCTCACCCCTGCCCTCTCCCTTTCAAAGGGAGAGGAATAAGGTGAGGGTTGAGTCTTTAAGGTTGCGCACCCAGAACGCTCGCAATGACGAAAAAAAAGCGTCCCCCACCCTACCCCCGTATCATGTACGGGGCAGGCTCTCTCTCCCACAGGGACACCAGTTATTTTTGATGTTCAATATTTTGATGTTGCCTTTAAGGGAGAGGAATAAGGTGAGGGTTGAGTCTTTAAGGTTGCGCACCCAGAACGCTCGCAATGACGAAAAAAAAGCGTCCCCCACCCTGCCCTCCCCCTTGGCGGGGGAGGATTAAGGTGGGGGTGATATACGCCCGGCTGTCCGCGTCTGTCATTCCTGCGAAAGCAGGAATCCCGCAATATATGGATCCCCGTTTTCACGGGGATGACAGCAGCGGCTGCCTTGCGCTATTTCATCAGTATCAGCTTGCCCGTTTTCTTTACGAGCGGCGTTTCGATCGAGAAGAAGTAAATGCCGTTCGGCAAAGCCGTGCCGTCGTTATCCCGACCGTCCCAATACATCACCTGCTCGCCGGTCTTTCTCGGCTCGTCGAGCACCGTCCTCACGAGCTTGCCCGCGATATCGTACACATTGACCTTGACGTTCCCGGAGACGCGCAGGTTGAATACCAGACGCGTTTTTTCGCAAAACGGGTTCGGATAGGACTGGATAAAATCACGGTCGAACGGACTGATGATCGCGTTATCCTCGCTGATGCCGTAGAACAAGCTGTCGTAGATCGCCTGCGCCGAATCCGCATCCTCGATGAGCGTTGGCAGCGTGGTACCGCCGACGAAAGCGAATGCAACATGCTTCACTTCGCCCCCGCCGAGGTTGTACGGACCTGCCGACACGACGACGGAAAGATCGGTATCGACCGGCGATGCCAGGAATTCCAGCGTGCCGTTGAGGAATTTCCACAGGGTTGTGTCGTTCCAGATATTGGTCGCGCCGTTGTAAACGTAGTTCGTATTATCGAGCGACGTGACGTTCGCCGCGGTGTAGGGATCCAGCAGCTTGACGCCGACATAGCGGTTCGGCGCACCGGGTTCCCACTCGTATGAAAGACGCCGGAGCGTATCGGTGGCCCCGCGGTTGACGTAGGCATTACCCATATCGAAATCAGCGATCACGCCGGTATAGATATTATTGATCGCGGCGCCGCTGTTGTTCTTTACGTCGCACAATACGATGACAAAATCATCGTAACCAGCCGCGCGCCAGGCGTAACCATGCTGGGTAACGACGATACCCTTGGGCGCCGAATTGCCGGAATCAGCATACATCGACCATGATTCCTGGTCGGAGACCGCGGGCGCGATGCTGTCGATCCAGCATTGACCGTTAGGCACTGTCGTACAGCGCCAGTCAGTGTTGTTCGGGTTGGCACCGGTATTAGGATAGAACCGGTCCAGTACCCAGTTATTGGCGTTAGCGAGAGCGAGTGACGAGTGGTACAGCTCATTCGTTCCGGATTTGGGATAAATGAACCCGCTGCCGCCGGAGTTGACATCGAGGAAGCCGATGCTTCCCTGTTTAGTGACGGTCAGCACGCAGTTCCCGACATTATGGTCGACATAATCGTAACGCGGCGCACCAACAACGATCTGGAAGTTGCAGTTGGTCGTGTATCCGCCATCCGCGGTCACGTACACCGTGAATGCCACGGTCGTGCCCTGCGGAGTTGAAGCCGAAGCCGTGAACTGGAAAATACCGTTGGCGGTTCCGCCGCCGCCGGTTATCGTCCCGTAGGTCGCGGTCGAATCCAGCAGGGTAATGTAAGCGGAAGCGGTCCTCAGCGTTCCATTGGTATTCGTCGCGTTCGTTGAGCCGTCGTTCCTCAAGGTGACGGTCATGTTCACGGTCTCACCCGGATCGACCTTGCCATTGTTGTTGCCGCCGGCATCATCGATGGTATTCGTTTCATAGACAATGCTGGGCTGCGACGCGGTACCGAGATCCCCGGTCACCACGATCGCGAAAGGCTGCGGGCCGTTGGGTACATGCGAAGCGTCAACCCTGATGGTCCAGTTGCCAGCCGTCGGACTATTGCGCCGCACGCACTCTTCAACATTGACCGTATCAGCGCTGCCGCCGGTCGCGGACTGCCCGCCAGAGTAAACATTGCCCAGATAGACGACATTGTTCGGATCCGTGACCGTCAGGTGCAGGTCGTTGATGATGTTATGAGCACCACCAGCAGCACCCGGATAGTCGGTCCAGACAAGCGCCACACGGAGCGGCACCGAGCCGGACAGCACGTTGTAATCATACTCGACAAACTGGCCGGTAGAAAGACCGGTAGCTTCATCGACGATCGCCAACTTTTTAGCATCGCCGGTGAAATACAGCACGCTGTCGAGATCGACGCGGCCCCAGCCGATGTTATTATCCGGGACCGTGTAACCGCTCATGGAATTGTCGGCGCCATTAACGAGCACCGCTTTCATGAGCGCGGCCGAAGGCGCGATCGAATCAGAGGAATTTGCCGCGCCCGTCGGATAGAATCCATCGGTGAAGTATTGCCTTACCAGAACTCCTGCTCCCATGGCTCCGGGCGAAGACATACTTGTTCCCTGCATACCGGTGTAGCCGGCGTCGCCGCCGCCGTTTACCGAATACACGGTATTGCCCGGCGTGAGAATAGTCGGTTTGCGCCGACCGTCATCGCAGGGCCCGCGGCTGGAGAAACTGCTCAGCGTCGCGTAACCGGTAGAGTTGTTGCATGAACCGACCGAGACCACGTTCTTCGCGGTGGCGGGCGAGCCGACGGTACCGCTGCCCGGTCCGTTATTGCCGTTAGAGAAAAACAGCAGGAAGTCCTTGTGATCCCACATGAACTGGTCGCACTGCGCCGAATTTGACGTGTACGAGCCATTGGCATTCGAACCCCATGAGTTCGAGCACAGCTTCACGCTGCCCGCGGCATTGCCATTGTAAGGGATCGCCCATAGCGTGTTCAGGTTCGGGTACAGGTACACCGCGCCGTTGGAACCGCCGCCATCCAGGAAATAAAGCCTTCCCTTGATCGCCAAGCCGTCGCGCGTATCAGCGGCGTTGAGCGTATCGTCGCCGCTGCAGGTACCGGCCGTATGGCTGCCGTGGTAATAGTTCACGGCTTCATCGCCGAAATCGGCATAGCCGGCGCCCATGGTGTTGGCGGGCTGGTAGCCGATGATCTTGCGGTCGTTCGGGTAATTACCCCAGGTCGTGATCCACGATGAAGAAGTGCTCCGGAACGCGTAATGCGATGTCCTGACCCCGGTATCGCAGGTCGACATCAATTCGCCGTTGCCCCGGATGCCCATGTCCCATACGTGGCGGTTGCCGTTTATGCAAGTCTGAAGGACCCACTGGACGCTGTTGTTGTCCAGTTCCATTTTGTGCCAGGGTTCGATCCAGCTGACTTCATCGAATTTCGCCAGTTCGGGAACGAGCGCGAGGTTGATCTCGGCATTGATCAGTTTGTCCCATTTTGATTCCGCCACGTCCTTGATAACGGCCTTGTTCGAACGCAGGTAATTCATCACATTCTCAGCCCCCGCGTCGGCATACAGCAGGATCGTGACAACGTGCGTGCCGCTCAAGCTCTTGAATTCATCCTGGCTGGACAGCTTGTACGACGGCTGGTAGATACCGACCCAGTCGATGAAATCGCACGCCGCGACCTTGGCCTGTGCAATATCGTCCATCCTGACGATGAAAGCGTAGTTCGGCAGATATGAATATATCTGAGCGCCGGCCGCTTCCAGCTGGTCCTTGGACTGCTGGTATATCGGACTATTGAAATGGACAATATAATATTCCGACTTTTCAATCGTGTACTCAAGTGCCGGTTCGCCGGTCTTCACATCGATCGTTATCCCGTTGGAAAAACAGATAAGATCGGCGTTACCGAAACGCGCGGGCGCGAACTGATGGATCGTACCGCTGCCCGGCATTTGATACACATCCGCGTTCGAAGCAGCGAATCCCATTGCCAGCATTGCCGCCGCGAACATTATCATTTTTTTCATTGATCTAGCTCCTTTCATTTTTGCGAATTTCACGAATTAACGGACGCGAATAGTACGAATAACAAAACACGAATGGTACGAACAAAAAAAGACGCCCACCTCCTTTCTTCGTTTTAAAAATTCTCATAGAGACTATGTCCACTGTGTACGGTTTCGTATGTATTTATGATAATATTACCTACCTTATTGCTTAGCATAATCCTGATAGATTATAATACAGGACAGCGGGAAAGTCAAGAAGGAGATGCGTTAAGAACGTTAAAAGCGTTAGTATCGTTAGTATCGTCAGTATCGTTTAGATCATTAATATCACTTAGTGCGTTAGTTAAAACCCTAAATCCGAAGCACTAAATTCCGCTTCGTGTCGAATACTCAGCATGAGACATAAACAATATCAAAGCCCCAATTTTCTAAATCTCAAACGGTTTGGAACATTAAAATTTTGAATTTAGGATTTGCCTGCCCCGTTAGACAATAAACGCCTAATGGAGGTTGGGATTTCGATATTAGGATTTCGTGCTTCAAAAATGTATTGACTTTAGGCCGGTGATTGAATAGAATGAAACGATAATGGTCTAAGTAATTATGTTATTAAGTTATTGTGTAATTACGTGATTACTAATCACTATCCTAAGGAATGGAGGTAAAGAACATGAATATTTCGCTTTTCACCATTCTTATCGTGCTTACTGCCCAGACCGGCACCAATTCCGCGCCTGCGGTCTCGTTGTCGTACGACAAACCCGTCATCAGCGTCAGCGGTCAGGGAACGTCCACGACCACGTTCACCACATCGGAGTACCAGATAACTTTGTACGCTGATACAGCGGCAGGCACCGAGGCTGAAGCAAAGGCCCTTGCCGAAACGATGCGGCAGGACATTATCAAAGCGGTAAAAGAAATGGGTGGTAAGGAAAGCGACGTGGTGTTATCAAATATCAATAACGTGCCGCCTTATGAAACCGATCCTCTATATCGCATAAATCAAGACCTGTACGTAACCCTAAGGAATGTCAAAGACATAAACAAAGTACGCGAAAAATTTTTACTGACCACAACGGCGCAGATCGGAAGCGTCATGCCGGTCGCCGAGGGAAAGATCGATTATGGCCCGGCGGTCGCGGAAGCACGGACTGCAGCCATGAAGAATGCGCGCGATGAAGCCTCAAGCCTTGCCCAGGCGGCAAACGTGATCCTGGGCGAACCGCTGTACATCAGCGAGCAGATCACCTATCCTTATTACTACAATAGCAGCGAATACGGCGATTATGGCGGCTCTTACGGGACCGACAGCACGGTGACAGTGCAGGTGACGGTATATTACCTGATGATATATAAAAAATAAAGCATCTTTGAGAATGATGCGAATGGTAGGATGCGAATCCGACGAGCAAAGATGAGATTGCCGCGCCCCTTCGGGGCTCGCAATGACAAAGCACCATATAGTATTCATATCTTTTCTAATTACCAATTACTGTCGTATTGATTGGAGGATCTATGAACTCGTTTTTTGACAGATTGTTCAAGCTTAAAGAATACCATACCAGCATAAAAGTCGAGGTGCTGGCGGGCGTGACGACATTCATGACCATGGCTTATATCATCGCCGCCAATCCATTGATCCTGGCCGCGGCCGGCATGGACAAGGGTGCCGTGGTGCTGGCAACATGCCTCGTCAGCGGGATCATAACGATCGTTATGGGGTTGCTCGCGAATTACCCGATCGCGCTCGCGCCGGGCATGGGCATCAACGCATTTTTTGCCTTCGCGATCTGCTCGGGCATGGGCATTGACTGGCGGATCGGTCTTGGGTTCTTTTTCATCGAGGGCGTGATCATCGTCATCATCACGTTGACCAAGCTGCGGGAAACCGTGATCAACTCGATACCGATGCCGCTCAAGTGCGCAGTGTCGGTGGGCATCGGCCTGTTCCTGGCATTCATCGGTTTCGAGAATGCCGGGCTCATCGCCAGCCACCCGGTCACGTTCATCACGATCTCGCAGATCGCCAACCCGGCGATCTTTCCAAAGATCATCCTGGCGTCGGTCATTCTGATCGTCACGACGATCCTGCTGGTGAAAAAAGTGCGGGGCGCGATACTGATCGGCATCGTCGTGGGTACGCTCCTGAGCTTGATTCCGGTTTTCCGCGCTCGCGGCGAAGCCCTGCAATTGCTGCAGCCCTCCCTGGCGCCAACTTTTTTCAAGCTCAATATCATCGGCGCGCTCAAGTGGTCGTTCATACCCCTCATCTTCACGCTCCTGTTCGTGGATTTTTTCGACACCGCAGGCACGGTCATTGGACTATCAGTCAAAGCCAAATACATCGATAAGAACGGAAAAATCCCGCGGATCGGCCGAATATTATTCGCTGACTCGCTCGGTCCCGTTATCGCGGCGCTTTTCGGCACTTCGACCGTGACCTCCTATATCGAAAGCGCGGCCGGCATTGAAGAAGGCGGCCGTACGGGCCTGACCGCGGTCGTGACCGGCATCCTATTCATGATCGCGCTGCTGGCCGCGCCACTGGTTGGGTATATCCCTTCGGTCGCCGTGGCACCGGCGCTGATAATCGTCGGGATCATGATGATGGAAGCCGTTACGCGGATCGATTTCAACGATTATTCAGAAGCGGTCCCGGCGTTCATCACGATCACCAGCATGCCGTTCACCTACAGCATTTCCAACGGCATCTCGCTGGGGTTTTTATCTTACGTGTTGATCAAGCTGTTAAGCGGCAAGCCCAAGGAAGTATCGGTGATAATGTACATTCTCGCGGCGTTCTTCCTGGTATTCTTTATTACGAGTCCGGTGTTCAAATAGAATTGATTCACTGCGCGAATAGAAGTTAGCTTTTCAAGCTGGAAGTTATCCTTTCAGGATGGAAGTTACGCTTCGCGTGGAATTTTACAAATTTCCAGCGTAAAACGCTCAATTCCAATGCGTAGCATTCACTTCCAGCGGCTTTTTGCTTACTTCCATTCCGAAGGAATAATTAATACTTCGATCAACGGTCTACGGTTCGCGGTCCTTTATTGTATTTTAAATGATATCGTGAATCTATTCGACATTCCCAGTTTCCCATACGGCGCGTAAGCATAATCGATCCCGAAACCCTTGATCAATAACCCCACACCGGCCCGCAATCCCGACAGCCCTTCATAATTCGCGCCGGTGCGGTACCCAAGCCTGAGCGCGAGGACTTCAGCGATCCAGTATTCAGCTCCTGCCCCGATGCCAAGATCATCCGCGTTGGAGAAAATGAAATCCTGGGTGATGGCGAGTCCCGGTCCGGGCAGTGAATATCTCCAGCCAAGCCTTACCAGCATGGGCAGGGAATAGGCAAGGCTGTCCACTTTCAGCTGCGTGCCGAGATTGGCGAGCGAGAATCCCATCTGCAGTCCCTTAAGCGGGGTGTCGTACATCGCTCCCAGGTCAAAACCGAAACAGCTACCGCCTAAGCTGTCGTTCATCTCGCTAATGTATTTAAAACCGCCCCCGATATAGAACTTGCCGATGTCTTTGCCATATCCGAGATTAGCGGTCCAGTCCGAGGCAGAAAAATCACCAATGGTGTCGCCACGGATCGTGATCCTCGGGATCGTACCTGAACCCCAGTAATTGAACGACAGTCCGAAACTGCCGACCTGCTTGATCTTGAATCCAACGGCGCCATATTCATGGTACATGCCGAGCAGCCACATGTTATGCATGAAGGTGAAATCAGCCTTCTGGATCCTTGCCAGACCGGCGGGATTATAGTAAAGCGCAGACGCATTATCCACATAAGCAGCGCTGGCATCGCCAAGGGCGACAACGCGTGAATCAACCGGGATCTTTAAAAATGTGGCGCTGGCATCGCCGGCACCGGCGTTTAGAGTACCAAAGAATGTCAGTAGCAGGATCAGTAATGCAGATATCCTGCTAAATCCTAATACCGAAGTTCGAAATCCTAAACAATCTAGAAACACAGCCCCCCCTCCCTTACCCTCCCCCTCGAGGGGGGAGGAAATAGGTGGGGGTGATTGTTTGAAATTTGATATTTGTTTGGTATTTGAAATTTGATATTTGGAATTTATCTTCATGTTCTCCTCCTACCGTATCACCGAAAGCTTGCCTTTTCTATGATCGCCGTCAGGTGCCGTTACGAGGTAGATATAGATGCCGCTTGCGACGTTAGCCTCCCATGAGATGTGGCCGTCAGCCGCATCATCCGTGCCTGAATTCGAATCCCAGACCAGGGCGCCGGCGAGATCGTAAACGCGAACCCGGGCGCCGCTGACCAATCCCTGGAAGTGGATGGCGTCATGCGTCGGATCGCGGCCGGGCTTATAAGGGATCGGCACGACCTCTAAAGAATCCAGGCTGCCCCGCGGTTGTGGACCCTGGTAGCGCAGGACGAATGTCTCCTCGGCCGGCGCGCCAACCGAATCAACGCCCGAGATTAGCACCGTTCCAAGGAATGAACCAGGGGTCGTGCCGACCGGTATCGCGACCGCCAAAGTGCAGACATTCACCTGACCCACGGTCATGGACGCGGGCAGGCCAAGGACGAACACGCTATCCAGCGAACAGGAGGCGGTGATCGAATCGACACGCGAAATACTGGGTCCATCAAAGGAATCCGGGTTGTAAGCGTCGCTGGTGTTCGCCAGGATAAAAGCGCCTTTGGCAAAAGGTGAATACGCCGGTCCGGCAGGCTGGGCGCGAAGATCGAGGGTGTCATTGTGCACGTCCAACGAATCGTTATCCACATCCAAATCGGCCAGCACTTCTACAACCCGTCCCCGGACCGAGTAAATATTGCCGCCTGTAGTGTCCTCGTAAAAATCCTGCCAGACAAGAAAAAAGTCTGTGGTTGTGTCTGTCGCCGTTATGAATTCAGTCACAAAAAGCGAAGGAGCGTAGAAATTATTACCCTGTGGTCCAGCCGTTGTACCGGTAAAAGTATGAAGGAGCGTCTGGCTATTCGAAAACCGAGTTATTGTATCGTTGTAAGCGGCCATATGGATCCCATAAGAAGCCGCATCCGTGGGATTACTGTGCCAAGCAGCAACCATAATGCCATTGGGGTCCATTCTGATAATGGATCGGTAATTATCACACATTAAAGTCGTATCAAGTCCCCACCAGTTAACCCGCTGATCGGGCATGAAACTCAAACTGTCGCGATGCATGCGAGTAAACCAGATATCGGGATTAGCATTACCGCTGGCGCGCCGCGAGTCTTCCCAGGAAACAAGAACATTGCCGTTTGCGGCGTTATATGCCAAGGTCGGGTTGCCGCGATAAAAACTGACAGCGGTATCGTTTGCGATTATGTCGCTGGCGAGAAAAGTGCTGCCGCGGTCCGAAGAGCGGTTGTATCCGATCCACGGATGAGGATCATTACTGCTTCCACTCGTACCTCTTCCCCATGCGCAATGAACCGGGCCGCTATCATCCACGATAATGAACGGATGACGGTTGACCCTGCCGTTATTCTTGTCAACAATTCCGAGATCGGTAAATGATTGGCCAAAGTCAATTGAACGCGCCAGTCTGATCCTCAGATCTCCGGTTCCCTCATCTGACCATACCAGATAAATGAAGGTCGTATCGGGACTGCTTTTGCTGTCTGACACGATTTTTGGCTGGGGGCCGTAATTAATTGTAGAATTGTCCGAGTTATCAATGAAGATCCCGGGTACTGTATCGGATGCAGTCCAGGTCGTCCCGCCGTCGTTGCTTTTTGTCAGGAAAACTTTCCAGGCACCGGCACGCCAAGACTGCCAGACGACATAAAGGTTGAGCGAATCAACGCAGAGCCATGGATAATCATCGTTGATAGTCGGCGTCTGGCTAAGGTCAATGTTCGGGCGTGTCCAGGTACTCGCTGTATCAACGGACTTCGCAAAATAGATATCATATATAAGGTCGTTGTCGCGGTCATCTTGCCAGACGGAATAGATCACCATGCCCTTATCATCGAATATTGCCTGAGGGTGGTTGGCGTTATGAATAGAAGGTCCTGGCGCATCATCGACTCTTACCAACGTATCGAATACGATAACACCTTTCCAGGGCAGTGAGTCCTGGGCATACGCCATGTTCGGGAGGGTCGTGGCCAGCGCGACGATGCCGAGCATCGCGGTCAACATTATCTTGATACTTTTTCTATTCACTTTTATGCCAATGTCATTCATAAAACCTCCTTAGCACATATCTTTAGATTATAAGACTAAAAAGAAAATTGTCAAGACTTAAGTATTTATTGGTTCAGTTCCTTTGGATCGTTTTGATAGTTATTATCGTTATTTCAAACTTTGTTAACGCTTTAAACGCTACTAACGATAATAACGATCTTAACGTCTTTATTTCCCTATACAGAATTCCTCGAATATCTTGTCGAGGATCTCTTTTCGCATGATCCGCTGGCCGGTTAGTTCTCCGATTATCTCAAGCGCGGAATGCAGCTCAAAGGCAACCGTATCCGGGGTGTTGTTCTCGATCACTCCGAGCAGGCACTTTTTGACTTCTTTCAGCGCCCGGATATGCCGGTGCCTGGTCAGCATCAGATCCTTGCGCAATCCCGGTCCAGCGTTTCTGTCTGCGCTCAAGTGTTTCCTGATCGCATCCCGTAATTGGTCCAGATTATCCCCGGTTTTAGCGGATAATTTAACCGAATCCGTAAGTATGTCGCCTTCGCGAAGCTTGATATTGAGATCGATTTTGTTGATCACCATGATCTTCGACCGGTCTTTGACTAGATTGTATAGCTGGATATCATGTTCGTTCAGAGGCTCTGAGCCGTCAAACACCATCAGTACGAGATCGGCCTGATCCAGGACCTGCAGGGTCCGGTCAATGCCCAGTTTATCAACGTCCGGCATATCCACCACGTTCATGACGCCCGCGGTATCGGTTAAACGCAGGAACAACCCTCTGATCTCGACGCCTTCTTCAATGTAGTCGCGCGTCGTGCCAGGAGTCTGGTGAACTATCGCCCGCTCATAACCGAGCAGTTTATTAAATAACGTGGATTTGCCGACATTCACCCTTCCCGCGATCGCGACCCGGTAACCCTCTTTGATCTTAACACCCGTCTTTGCAGAGGTGAGTAGAACGTCGATCTCGGTCAGCAGTTTTTGAACCTGAAAATTGACCTGTTTTTGTTCGTATACTACGTCCTCTTCATCCGGAAAATCGATGTGTGCTTCGACCATGATCAGCAGATCGGTTACTACGGACCGCCATTCACGCACTCTCTGGGACAAAACCCCTTCATACTGGACGATCGCCAGCCGGCGGGCATCATCGCACGGCGCGTGGACCATGTCCAATACGGCCTCGGCCTGGATAAGATCGAGTTTGCCGTTGAGCAGCGCGCGCCGCGTAAATTCACCCGGCTCGGCGGGCCGGGCGCCCTGGCTTACCGCGATTGAAATGATACGGTCGACTATCAGGGGATTTCCGTGGCAGGATACTTCCACCGCGTCTTCTCCGGTATAGGAGTGCGGGGTGATAAAAAACGTCGCGAGCGACCAGTCAATGACTCTCTTTTCCGGATCCCGGGGATCGATGATCCGGCCGTAGTAGGCATGATTTGATTCTACCGACTTTGAAGCATCTGCAAAGAGGAAAAAATGCGTGGCAATGAATACCGCATCCGGTCCGCTCAGCCGGATCACGGCAAGGCCTGAATACCCTGTCGGTGTCGCGCATGCAACGATCGTATCGCGGGCTATCATGAGCAATTGGTTAAATGGTTAATTGGTTAAATGGTTAAATGACCGCATAACGAATCGGTTATATGGTTAAATATTTAAATTGTTAAATGGTCAAACACAAAGACCATCAAATAAGATCCCGGCGTTAATGGTCCAGATCCTCTTCGTCATGCTCTTTCTCGATCTGCTTAATGTCCGCCTCCGTCACCCCTGATTCACCTGGTTCGCCGCCTGAAGGCGCGATGACGATATTGCGGTTGACGCCTTTGCCAATCGAATAGATCTTGATGCCCTTGAGCTCGACAAGCCTCATCATCACGATCTTTTCCTCACGCTTGGTCATCGCATCAAGTGCCATTTCGCGACCTGTTTCCAGAACGATGTGCGCCACCGCCTCGGCTTTTTTCTTAAGGAAGTTATTGCGCCGGATACGGTAGCCATTGACATCGATCAGGATCCTGATGTTGGAATAGAACCGTTTCGCCAAACGCGATATCAGGTACTGCAGCGACCATAGCGTCTCCCCTTTTTTGCCGATGAGCAACGAATCGGCATGCCGGGTTTTGATATTGACGTAAAATCCCTGGTCATCCTTGGTTACTGTGATCAAGGTCTTGAATCCACATGCGGTGAGGACATAATTTGTTAAGGCAGTCAGATACTGACGAGGCTCTTTGATGGTCAGCTTGACCTTGGTCTCTTCCCCGGTCTGGGATATGACCTCCTGGTCAACCTCATCCCGGATAGAACCAAGCATTTTTAATCCGTTAGCGATCGCCTCTTCCTGTGTTTTCCCGGTTGCCTCAACCACTTTCATTTTATGCCTCCTTTCTTCGTAATATAATTTTCCAGAAGCGTTAAAATATTATATGCGAACCAATATAATTGTAATCCCGAGGGGAGATTTAAAAAGATAAAGATCATGAATACCGGCATGAGAAACACGAGTAAACGCTGCCGTGGATCGACCGTAGTCATCAGCGACTGGATAAGCATCATGACCCCCATGCCAATGGGCAATACATAATAAGGATCTTTTACAGAAAGATCGGTGAGCCATAGCATGAACGGCGCCTGGCGGAATTCGATCGATGTCCCCAGAGTCTGATAAAGAGCGAAAAAGACCGGCATCTGAATAATGAGCGGCAGGCAGCCGGAAAACGGGTTCACCTTATAAACCTTGTAAAGATGCATCATCTCCTGGTTCAGCGCCTGCGGGTCGTTCTTGTACTTTGCCTGGACCTTTTTCATTTCCGGCTGGAGCATCTGCATCTTGTGCTGCGATATGATCATCTGCCGCGACAGCGGGAAGAAGATAGCCTTGAGCAGAATGGCAAAGACAATGATCGCGACGCCATAATTCCTGAAGAGCCTGTACATGAGATTAAAGAACAATAGGATCACGCGCGCGATCGGACCCCATATGCCTCCACCGAGAACGTGTTCGAAACCCTGACCGTATCTCGCCAGGTCTGCCTGTCGAAGCGGCAGGAGGATAACGCAAAGGTCAAAACCGCGGCGGCTTACCAGCTGAGCACCGTAAACGCTGGCCGCGGCTGACATGAAAGCGCAGCCAAAACCAGCGGTGGTCTTTTTTACCACTGCCGGCGCAGGCAATTTGAAAAACGTGGTCTGCTCCATCGTTCCCAGGTTCCTGATCGCGAGCAAAAAGTATTTGTTTCGAAAAGCCAGCCATTCCCAAGCACCGGCGTAGTCGAGTTCGTCCTTGATCTCTTTGGTGATATTCACAACCTTGCTGGTTTTGGCATAGACACCGAAATATCGAAGATCATCACCGCGATTTTGCAGCTCGGTGATCCTGAGCCCAGCCCTGAGGTCCATGACGGCAGCCACCGAGTCCATGTCGATCGACGCGCCGGTCTTTTTGTCGAACGCGGTCATGGCCAAGCTGAAGCCGTCGGGTTTATCAAAATGGTAGACCTTCCTGACGGCAACCTTACCCGCGTCATGCGTGAATACGACTGAATCATCCGTCACCAAAGGCGTAAAGACGACCGCTTTGCCGTCTTTTAAATTTTCGCTAACGAACAGACAGCTGTTATCGGGAACGATGTTGACCTTGTATTTTTTAAGGTAAAATCCCTGAACTGAAGCGCCGGCCGAGGTCAGGATCAGCCGGTAGGCGTCGCGTTCAACAGTGATCGTATCCTGGGGGATGACTGATGCGGCGGAACCAGGAAGGACTGGCCTGGCGGTGTCACCAGGTACGGTCGAGGTTTGATCCGTCGGCGCCGGCATTGATTTCCTGGCGGGAGGCTTTGACAGCATCGTCCAGAGGAACATAACGACAACAATGGCGGCGAATGCAAAAATAAGGCGGCGCTGCTCCGGGTTCATGACTTCGACCTCGCAAGAACGTTTAGATCGTTGTGTTCGTTAATATCGTTTGGATGGTTTGGATCGTTTGGATCGTTAATATCGTTATTCATAATCATCCTATCCTCTTAACTTCATAACTTCATGCCTTTCCGGCACCGGGTCGTGACCGCCCTCGCACCACGGATTGCAGCGCATGATCCGCCAGGCAGCAAGGCCTGAACCCCGGAAAATACCATGTTCACGGATCGCTTCGATCGAATACTGGGAACAGGTTGGCTCATACCGGCAGACCCGCGGTATCAGCATGCCGATAGTATGCTGGTATATCCGAATGAGCAAAATAAGGGTATGTTCTATCATCTTCGTCGCTGTCATCACTGCCGCCATCATGATGATGCCTGGGTTTTGAACCTTTCGAACGCCTGCAGGATGCATGTCTTATCAACGGCACCGAGAGCATAGAACAGCACCTTCCAACCTTCGAATATTTCTTTGCGCATGCGATATGCCTCCCTTAATAGTCTTTTCACCCTGTTCCGCATTACCGCGCCGCCAATCTTCTTGGAGGCAATAAAACCAACTCGAGTATCGGATGAAGGTAAATATATCAAAAGCAATGAGCCTGATTTTATTCTTTTACCCATGGAAAACAGCTCTGAAAACTGCCGTTTTCCCCTGACAACACTAGCTTTTGCCAGACTAAACCGTTTGCTCACACAACAAGTCTTTTTCTGCCTTTTCGTCGCCGCCGGTTCAGCACTTTTCTGCCGCCTTTGGCTTTCATGCGGCTGCGAAAACCATGGGTTTTCTTGCGCTTCCTGCGGCTTGGCTGATAAGTTCTTTTCATAGCTACTATTATAAGTAAAAATATCGAGAAGTCAATGATGGTTTATGATCGTTAAGTTCGTCAATATCGTTGAGATCGTTATTATGGTTAAGCTTGTTCCTTTAAATTCGAAATTCTAAGCACTAAATTCCGCTTCGTGTCGAATACTCAGCATGAGACATAAACAATTTCAAAGCACCAATTTTCTAAATCTAAAACTATTTTGAACATTTGAATTTTAAATTTAGGATTTGTTTAGGATTTAGGACTTCGTATTTAGGATTTGACAAGTCTATCTTGTTGACACATTTGTTATTTTTTATATACTTTCATTGCGTATGGAAGAAAGGGCGAACGAGCTTGTTATGCAGATGATCAAGACCATAAAAGCGCTCCAGATGTACGGCAAGTCACATCCCTCATACCGCTCTTTTTTCGCGCCCTTTTTCCAAAAGATTTCCGAGTTTTTGAAAGAATACAGCGAGTTCAGCCTTAAAGTAGACCGGTTCACGATGGCTTACGCCGATAAGGTTATATACGACGAAGCCGAAAAGGATACCAGCATTTCTTTCCGGCTATTCCGTGACGGGATCAGGAACATCACGTTCTACGAAGGGCTGACCGAAGAGGAATTGATGTTGTTCACCGAAACGATAAGCCAGCCGGCAAAAGAACAGGACATCGCCCTGATCCTCTGGGAATGCGATTTCGCCCATATCACTTTTTTTGTTGTGGAAGAAGAAGAAGAACCGATGAGTTATGTGCTGCCTGACACTCCGCCCGTCGACATTGACTATGACGCTTTTATCCGGGATATCTTGAACCGTGAAAAAATCGACATCAACGTGAACCTTAACCCCATTCTTGTTTACAATGAGCTGGAGGAACTGAAACAGGAGATCGAGACCGAAGAAAGCCGGCCGCAGCTGCCAAAAGCGATAAATATCCTCATTGATTTTTTAAACACCGAAAAGGCCCAGGAGATCATTGACAGCCTTATCGGCCTGCTCGAACTCTGTATTAACAATAACGATTTCTATAACGCCCGGAGGATCGTGCACAAACTGCAGACTTATCCCGAGATCAAGCCGCTCGAGCGGTTCGAGAACGAAACGACCGTAACCGGTTTCAGCCGCCTGTGCGATCCGCTGGATGACAAGTCATTCAACGAATTTGTCGCGTTTATCGGATTTTTTTCGCAAAAGACGATCCCCTATTTTATCCGGATACTGACGCTGGTAAAACGAAAAGAACGACTCGAATCGTTGATGCAACGCATTGCTTATATGTGCCAGAATGACCTGGCTCCGGTCATCGATTTTTTAGCCGGCGGGAACGTCTACGAGGTAATCAACGCCATCGGCATCGCCGGCATCATGAAAAACAGAGCTGTTATCAAACACCTGAACGCACTGGCCGTACATCCGGACGCGCGCGTGCGCTCCGCGCTTGCCCAAACATACGCCGAACTCGGAGAACTAAAAAAGGTTGCGGCACTGACCGACGATCACGACCCGGACGTGCGGATCAAAGCGCTGCAGATGCTTACCCTCAACCAGTATACGCGGATCTACCCGGAACTGCTGCGCCGGACCAGGCAAAAGGATTTTAAGCTCCTTGACTATACGGAGCAAAAAGAGATCTTCAGCTGCATGGTGGCGAACGGCGATAAAAAACTCACCCGCCTCCTGGAAAAAATGCTGTTCAAACGCAAGCTGTTCGGCGCCAAGGCATACCGGAACATGAGACGGCTTGCCGCCATGGGATTGTCACAGATCGGTACCGAGGAAGCGATGAAGACATTACAGGCGGGTTTGAATAAAAAGAACAAGGATATCAAAATGGCATGTGAAATGGTGGTAAGAGGATAGCAAGATACCCATGACTACGGCAGTGAATATCCAAAATTCGGCCCGGGAGCTTATTACGCTGTTCTACAGCCTGGCCAAGTCGATGCAGGTCTATGACGTCAACAATGACGTCGTGCAGAATGCCGCCAAAAAACTCAGCCTGCACGTAACCGAGCTGTTCCGTACCCTGCCCATGGCCGAGATCGTCCTGTACCGCGATTATATATTTTTCAACAAACAGCGCCTGCGGTATGATGTGGAGGGATATGTCAGCCTGCAATTCCTAGAAGAAAGCATGAAGCGGCTCCGGATCAAAAATTTGACCTTTATGCCGGGGATCGCGGTTTTGGAACTCATCCGGTTCGCCGGGATATTCAAGGGTTCAAAAAACACGTTTCTTAAAGCCTATGCCCTGGAGAAATTAAAGTCCATCGCTATCGACTTCATGACCACCGAGGACGATCTGCCCGAATTTTTCAAAGACAGCGAACGCGTGAAAAAAACCTATTTTAAAGCGCTGAAAGTAACAAAAAATCTGATCCAGAACCTGTGGTCGCGCCAACCGATCGACTCCAAGGGATTCCGGCGCGTCGTCTATGCGCTCGTCGATAACCTTTCACGAGACGAGTTCGGACTGGTATCGCTCACCGCGATCAAGAACTTTGACGAATATACCTTCAACCACTCGCTCAACGTCGGCATCTTGTCGCTGGCTGTAGGCCAGCGAACGAATTTGAGCAAGAAAGGATTGGTCAAACTTGGCACTGCCGGCCTTCTCCATGATATCGGCAAGGTCGACATACCAAAAGAACTGCTTTACAAGCCCAGCAAACCGACACCCGAAGAATGGGAGACGATCAAGCTGCATTCCGCATATGGCGTAAAACAGATCATAAAAACGCGGGGACTGGACGAGATCGGCGTCAGCGCGCTGATCGGTGCGTACCAGCACCATTGGAATTACGACGGCACCGGTTATCCGGGCGAACCCAAGACCGGCCGGGAAACGAGCCTGATCGCGCGCATTATCCGGATCTGCGACGCTTATGACGCAATGACCACGCCGCGGCCGTATCAGCCTATCCCCTATCTGCCGTCCATCGCCATCAGGGTATTATGGGCGCGTCATGGTTTTTATTTCGATCCGCTCCTGCTCAAGGTATTTATCCAGGTGCTGGGCATGTATCCGACCGGATCCTGCCTGGAACTGAACACCGGCGAGACCGCGATCGTGATAAGACAAAATTTTGGCTACCTTGATCTACCTATCATACAGGTCATACTGGACAAAAACAAAGAAAGGATAAAGGGATCCATTGTTGACTTGACGACACGAACCGATATCAAGATCGTCACACCGGTCTACGCCCAGAAATACGGGATCAACCCATCGACGTACTTCGTGTGATGAACAAAGTTCATCATCGATTACAGCGATAATAACGGTATTAACGATTTTAACGATACTAACGCTATTAACGAACCTAACGAATCATTGACTTCCCTTTGAAATCTAATTATAATCAGCCGTGATACGAAGATTGATCGCGGCCCGGACTGAACACATTATCCGGGAATTGACCGAGATAAAGATCGACGAAAACGCGCTGGTTTTTTTCATTGGAAAAAGCCGGTGCGAGATCCTGCGCTTTGACCGGCTCTCGGCTGCGCAAGCGAATGTCCTGAAACAAACCGCGTTGGTCTGCGGTGCCGACCTCGCGATCCCTAAAAACGCCTACCGCGGGTCTGCCCACAAGAATTTTTCCGCGATCCTCTTCGCCAATCGGCGCGAGATCGGGAAAATCGTTTTGCGTCTCGATGAACAAAAGTGGATGACGCGGATCGCCGACGAGCTCCGGATAGTACTGCAGCCGGAGCCATCGCTAAATTTGGATGTCGGCACGAACCGATATTCGATCGACCGCACCTTTATCATGGGTATCATAAACCTGACCACAGATTCTTTCTACAGCGGCAGCCGGTACGTTTCCGCTGAAATAGTCAAAAAAGCGGCGCGGGAAATGGAACGGGAAGGCGCTGATTTCATCGATATCGGCGCGGAGTCGACCAGACCCGGAGCCATGCCGACCGACGAGAAGGAAGAGATCATGCGCTTGAAGACATTCCTGCCGGCGGTCGTTAAATCGGTCAAAATACCCGTATCCGTGGATACCTACAAGTCCCGCATTGCTGAATTCGCCATCGATCACGGTGCATCGATGATCAATGATATCTCGGGGCTCGGCTTTGACCGCGCCAACCGTTCCCGAACAATGGCGAGGATAGTGGCGCACGGAAAAGCCGGACTGGTCATCATGCACATAAAAGGCAAACCAAGGACGATGCAGGTGCAGCCTGAATATAACAACCTGATGGCCGAGATCCATGCGTATTTTACCGAACGGCTGCAATGCGCGACTGATGCCGGTATCAACCCCAGCCGGATCATTATTGATCCGGGACTCGGTTTCGGCAAACAGCTCCATCACAACTATGAGATCATTCTGCGGCTCAAGGAATTCGGCGTTTTCAGGCGACCGATCATGGTCGGCCACTCCCGTAAATCGTTCATCGGCGCTCCATTTAACCTCGCGCCCGAGCAGCGCCTGGAGGGAACCCTGGGCAGCACGGCACTCCTCATCCAGAACGGCGCTTCGATCCTGAGGGTCCACGACGTGCAGGAAATAAAAAGGGTAGCGATGCTAGTGGATAGAATGCTTGCCCCCGGGGATGCGGGGCAGCGGGATTGGGAGTTAACTCGCAAGAGTTTTATAAAAGCCTCACGGCTGAAATCCAAAAAACGAAGAAAGGGAGTGGTAAAATGACACGGGGATATGGGGTTATGGGGATATTAAAAAGATGAAGGTGAGAGGGTAAGAAGTTGGGATGGTAAGAACAGGGATAAAAATATAAAGATGAAGTTATTCGGGTTCATCCCTCTGCAGGCGGTCGACGTCATCGACATCATTATCGTCGCATTCCTGCTATACCAGTTCTTCCGGTTTGTCAAAGGCACCAAGGCGACGCCCATCCTGGTTGGACTCTTTCTCTTTTTCCTTGTCTCCTTTGTCGCGCGCTGGTTCGGTCTTAAAGCGCTCTCATGGATCATTGGTTCCATTCTCGCGGTTTGGGTCGTTGCTTTCGTCATTCTGTTCCAACCCGAGATCCGGAATGCCCTGGCACGGATCGGTCGCCAGCGGCCGTTAAAATTTTTCCTGAGAGTCCAGGCGAGTTCCATGGTCGATGAGATCATCGACGCGGTGAAGAAACTATCCGAGAAAAAATTTGGAGCACTGATCGTGATCCAGAAAAACATCGGATTGAAGGACATCATCGAGACCGGGATCCCGATCGACGCCGTGGTGACCTCAACGTTGCTGCAAACCATATTCTTTCCCGACGCCCCCCTGCACGACGGCGCCTGCATCGTTCATGGCGACAAGATCTGCGCGGCTGGCTGCATTCTGCCGCTCAGCGATGATCCGATGCTAAGCGGCCAGTTCGGTCTTCGCCACCGCGCGGCGCTGGGCATTGCCGAACATAGCGACGCGATATGCATCGTGGTATCCGAAGAAACGGGCAAGGTCTCGTTCGCGTACCAGGGAAAACTGGTCACGAAGGTCGAGATCAGGACGCTTACCCGGTCGTTAAAAAGCCTGTTAAAGGAAATATAAGGAAATCCCTCGATGCACTTACAGTGCAAAAACCTCGGGACGCTGAATTTTTCAGCTGAATCATACATGAGATTCAGGAAAAATTCGCGGAAGCCCCTGACGGGACATCCAGCTATCCCCCCCACCCTAACCCTCCCCCTCGAGGGGGGAGGAATAAGGAGAGGGTGAAATCAGGAAATTAATGAAGCCCCTGACGGGACATCCAGCTTTTGTTATCGCTTCGCGATCATGAGATCAATGAAGCCCCTGACGGGACATCCAGCTATCCCCCCCACCCTAACCCTCCCCCTCGAGGGGGGAGGAATAAGGAGAGGGTGAAATCAGGAAATCAATGAAGCCCCTGACGGGACAACCAGCTTTTGTTATCGCTTCGCGATCATGAGATCAATGAAGCCCCTGACGGGACATCCAGCTATCCCCCCCACCCTAACCCTCCCCCTCGAGGGGGGAGGAATAAGGAGAGGGTGAAATCAGGAAAT
>DASVHD010000021.1 GCA_036382775.1 bacterium
TGAACCGTTCGCCGAAAACGTGGCCGACCCGATGCGTTTCGCGGTTGAAATACTGCGCGTAGTCACCATGCAGGTTCTGCATGAAGACTGACAGGGTATTTTTCTGGTCATACAGGAAAAGATGCACGTGCCATTCCATCAAGGCATAGGCCAGAATATCAACCGGGAATTGACGAGAGGATTTTTTCAGTAACTCGAGATATTTCCGGTAATGATAATCTTCTTTGAAGACTGGATGGCGATCATTGCCCCAGGCATAAATATGATGGTACAAATCGTTACCGCAAAGACGTGGTTTCCAGGTCATAATTTGTTAAGTTATTATAGTGAAAAATACGGTAATGTCAATGATTTATATCATGATTTTTCATTATGTTTGAGACGCAAAAGTTTCGCGAATTTCAGCAATTATAATATAATTAATTACTAAAATGATGTAATTGCATGAGATAATGAGTCGAAAGTTTCAAAAAATGACCTGTCCGCATATATCCGCATATATCCAAAAATGACCTGTCCGCATATATCTAACGTAAATTTCAATTTTATGTTAGAAATAAGAAAAACTAACTATTGTGAAGTATGATTTTGTCAATAAAATCTACAGCGTACGATAAAATTCACATGCAATTAGAAAGGAGGTGATAAAAAATGAAGAAAATGCTTCTAGCAAGCATTATTGCGAGTTGTTTTGTTACCATGGTTTTTGCCGGATCTATACACGCCACAATTTATTACGGTGACGGAGAACAGCGTGTTGCTAATGCGTTTGTGCAACTTCGCAATGACGACTGTGAAATAATCGATTGGGACTGGGCAGATGAGCAAGGGGAAGTTACGTTTACTGGGCTCACTTCAGGTACCTACTTCGTATTTGCTTATGCTCCCGATAAAAGCAAATTTTGGGGTTGGAACGGATGCGTGGTTGGCAGTGGTCAGACAGATGTAACTGTCAGAGTCTATTCCACGCCTCCTGCAAATCCCTGCTAGTAACTAAACTAACAATGTTGGGGGCGACTATATTTCAAGATAGCGCCCCCAATAAATATCAGTATTTTAGAAAAAGCGGGAAAATATGTTCACTTGATTTTTTTCTTAAATGAAATATAATAATTTGAGGAGTAGCTATGAGAAAGTACATTATTCTGAAAGTCGTTATATTTAAACTCATTCCCGTCATTCTTCTTGCTTATGGCGAGAATTGGATATACCGATATAATGGACCTGGGAATGGTTCGGATGCCGCCAATTCTTTAATTTATGGACTGGACAGCAATATCTATATCGCCGGATACAGTTATGATGGGAACACATATAATGATTTTACCATTATTAGTATTGCAGACACTGGTTATGCTAACTGGGCATATCGCTATAATTACCAGGGACACGGTTCGGATGCCGCCAATTCCATAGTCTATGGCGCGGATGGCAATATCTATGCGGCAGGATATAGCGAAGATAGTATTACAGGTTATGATTTCACCGTGATCAGTCTTGCAGATACCGGAAGCGTTAATTGGATATATAGGTACAGCTGGCAAAGGTATGGTTCGGATGTCGCCAATTCCATAGTCTATGGTGCGGATGGCAATATCTATGCGGCGGGATACAGCGAGGATAGCATAACAGGATATGATTTTATCGTGATCAGCCTTGCAAATATGGGGGATACAAACTGGGTTTACCGGTATAATGGACCTGGAAATGGTTCGGATGCCGCCAATTCCCTGGTTTATGGACTGGACGGCAATATCTATGCAGCAGGATACAGCAAAGATAGTACTACAAATAATGCTCTTACCGTGATCAGTCTCTCGGCTGCCGGTAACACAAACTGGATATATAATCATCATCCAAATCAATTATTTGATTATACGGCTAATTCCATTGTCTTTGGTGCTGACAGTAATATATACGTCGCCGGAGCGGAAGGATCGGATATGGGTTTTATTGTAATAAGCTTAAACGCTTTCGGTGATTCTAGCTGGGCATATGCAGGCAATAATGGTTGCGCCAATGGGATTGTTTATGGAACGGACGGTAATATATATGCTGCGGGACGTTATAACCTGAATTTTACAATAAAAAGTTTCGGGATCGGAGGCTACACAAATTGGACATATTATTATAATAATCCCGGCTACAATGACTATGCAACTTCAATAGCATATGGTATTGATGGTAATATTTATGCGGCAGGATTTGCGGATATCGGTAGTACCGGTCCTGATATAGCCGCAATCAGCTTGACGTCTTCTGGCGACACCAATTGGACATACCTGTATTGTGCTCCGTTCGATGATGGCGCAAATAGTATTGTTTATGGAGCAGATAGCAATGTATATGTTGCGGGATTTAGTGCAAATTCCAGCGCGCAGGGTGACATTATTGTGATAAGCCTACCATCTGAACCTAATAATACTATCGAAGACCAAAAGATCATTGATCTGAATTCCCATTTATGTTCTTCAATCTTTTTTGGCCCCCTGCGATTGCCAAAAGGTAAAAAATGCAAGGTCTTCGACATCACTGGACGAATAGTAATGCCCGGCCAACTTAAGCCAGGCGTCTATTTCATTCAGATCGATAATAAGATCGTGCAAAAGGTTATCAAGGTAAGATAGTCCTAACGTGCGGTCTGTCAAACCATAGTCGGATTTGGCATTTTTTTATGCGAATCTCACTATCAATACAATTCGTGACTAACCCATATTATATCTAACGGATTTTAATGTCAATCCGCGCCGTCAAGATTTTATGGCAGGGCGGAATTCGGTCCGTGAAGTTTAAGTTTTGTTAAAAATTTTCTATAAATTATTCACCACTTGCATTTTTGGCGGAATTGAATATACTTATACATTGAAAGCGGAAATTCTTTAATTTTTATACAGAATAATCGCTTCATAAACCCAGTTGAATTAATAGTCGGGTTTTTTGGTAATATCAGGCGATCAAAGGAGGCAAAAAAATGGCGCTAGACACAAAACAGATCTTAAAGACTAAGATCGGAGACGAAGGCTTTAACAAGCTGATGAAAATAAACAATGATGCGCTCTATAAGTTCGTTGCTGAATACATTGAGCACTGCAATCCGGCCCGCGTTTTTGTGTGCACCGATGAACAAAAGGATATCCAGTACCTGCGGGATACCGCGGTCAAAAACGGCGAAGAACAAAAACTGGCAATGGAAGGTCATACGATCCACTATGACAATTACGGCGACCAGGGCCGGGACAAAAAGAACACTGGGATCCTGCTGCCAGCTGGCGTCAAATTCGACGATGCCATCGAGACCAAGGACCGGGAACCAGCGCTTAAAGACATCAGGCTCATCCTTAAGGATATCATGAAGGGCAAGGAAATGTTCGTTTGTTTCTTCTGCCTGGGACCGAAAAATTCGGAATTCTCGATCCCGGCGGTCCAGATCACCGACTCCAGCTACGTAGCGCACAGCGAGACGATACTGTACCGGGCCGGGTATGAAGAATTCGTGAAGCAGGGACCAAAAGCTAGATTTTTCAAATTCGTTCATTCCCAGGGCGAACTCGATGAGCGCAAAACATGCAAGAACTTAAGCCAGCGGCGGATCTTCATCGACCTGGCGGACGGCATCGTTTTCAGTGCCAATACCCAGTACGGCGGCAACACCATCGGATTAAAAAAATTGGCCATGCGCTTGGCGATCGACCGCGGCTCCAAAGAAGGCTGGCTGACCGAACATATGCTGGTCATGGGCGTGCACGGACCCAAGGGCAGGGTGACCTATTTCACCGGGGCATTCCCGTCGCTCTGCGGAAAAACTTCGACCGCCATGCTCGAAGGCGAAACGATCGTGGGCGATGACATCGCCTACCTGAGGAAGAAAGGCGGCGAGGTCAGGACCGTTAACGTCGAAAAAGGGATGTTCGGTATCATCATGGGCGTCAATTCCAAGGACGATGTGTACCAGTGGAAAGCCATTCACAGCAAGGGCGAGAAAATATTTTCGAACGTCCTGATGACCCCCGGCGGCGGCGTGCACTGGATCGGCAAGGACGGCAGCGTGCCGGAAAAAGGCATGAACCATTCGGGCGAATGGACCAAGGGCAAGAAGGACGCCAACGGCAAGGAAATACAATGCAGCCATCCCAACGCCCGTTTCACGGTCGAACTGGCTGAGTTCGATAACCTGGATCCGACGCTGCACAAACCCGAGGGCGTGGTGGTCGGCGGGTTTGTCTATGGTGGCAGAGACTCGGATACCTGCGTGCCGGTGGAAGAATCCTTTGATTATGTGCACGGCATCATCACCAAAGGCGCTTCCCTGGAATCTGAGACCACCGCGGCGACGCTGGGCAAGGAAGGCGTGCGCGAGTTCAACCCCATGTCAAATCTTGATTTTCTTTCGATCCCGATCGCCAAGTACATTCAGATCAACGTCGATTTTGCGAAGGACCTGAAAAAACCACCCAAGATCTTCGGCGTGAACTACTTCCTGAAGGACAAGCAGGGACAATTCCTCAATGAAAAGACGGATAAGCGCGTGTGGTACAAATGGATGGAACTGCGCGTGCACGGCGAAGCGAAAGCGATCAAAACCCCGTCCGGCATGATCCCCATTTACGAGGACCTCCAAAGGCTTTTCAAGGAAGTGTTAAAGAAAGAATACACCAAAGAAGCTTACACCGCACAATTCACCACCCGCATCCCCGAACACCTGGCGAAGATCGAGCGGGTCAAGACCATCTATAACACGAGAGTATTGAATCCGCCCAAGGTTCTGTTCGACGTCCTGGAAGAACAGCAAAAGAGACTGGTGGAATATCAGAAAAAATACGGCGACTACATCACGCCGGACCAGCTGAAATAGGACGTTGCGACATTAAGCATAAGGGGCACGTCAAGCGTGCCCCTTATGCTTTATTCATTGTAACTTTCGATATTTCAAGACTGGTAACAGATAAGAGAAATTCTTTGAAATTTGTTATGATTTTATAACTTGGCCAGTTAATTGGTTAGGTTAATCTGTTAAGGACATAGCGGATTGTCAAACCGATATTTTTTTAGACATCCCGACCCAATAAAATCTCGGCACGAATTCCGCCTTGCCCCGCTATGCATCATGCGGGATTAAACGAAAACCATAAAAAGTTGAATTATAGCCCTTAAAACCACCATAATCTCAACAGATATTCTGACATTGTGATATTTTACGAAATAGCGTTAAATTTTGACCATTGACAGTACCCGGCCTGCGGTCTATACACCCGGCGGCCGTGTAATTTGTCTGTCATCAATCAATTAAATAGAAATATTCCGGCAGTCGCTGAATGAATTCAATGTTGCAGATCTCGAATTTATCACACTTTCAGGGCAAAAACCACAACAATCTGTTGACAATAAATTTATTTAGTGTATTATTTATTGGCGGATTTATTAATAGAACAAAATTTTATGCAAGTATACTGTTTCTATTTATCGGCGCAATCAATGCCCAATGGCTTGAGACGACTATCTATGTTCCTGATTCGCTTAGTGGTGTTATTATGCCACAAGCTTTTACATATAACGAAACTAACGATAAAATTTATGTTGGTGGATGGCTTGGTAAATCTGTAATTGTTGTTGATGGTGTAACAGATACTAAAATTGCCCGAATTCCTGTTGGCCCGATTATTCATGCACTTTGCTGGAATTCAACAAACAATAAGATCTATTGCGCTAATGCTGCTAATAATACCGTGACCGTGATTGACGGCGCAACTAATGTTGTAATAACAACGATCACGGTGGGCATTTATCCATGGGCTTTGGTTTACAATTTAATCAATAACAAGATATATTGCGCAAATGGTCAGGGTGGCACCGTGACTATAATTGATGGTGCTGGTGATTCGATAATAACAAGTATCTCGACAGGAAACGGTCCCCATCGGCTGGTCTGGAATGCTACTAACAATAAAGTCTATTGCACAAATTTTTATAGTGGTAGCGTGAGCGTAATCGACGGTGCAACAAATACCCTTATAACAACTATTCCGGTTGGAAATTGGCCGACCGCGATAGCATGGAATTCAATAAACAATAAGATCTATTGTAGTAACAGAAATAGTAATACCGTAACCGTAATTAATGGCATGACTGACTCGGTGATAACGACAGTTGCGGTGGGTACTAACCCCGATGCCCTGGTTTGGAACTCAGCCGGCAATAAAATCTATTGCGCCAATAGAAATAATCGTACTGTGACCGTGATCGACGGTGCAACAAATTCCGTGATCACGACCATCCCGGTTGGATCCAATCCTGGTGCTTTGGTATGGAATTCAATCCGTAACAAAATCTATTGCGCTAATGAGAATAGTGACAATGTTACGATAATTGATGGCCAATCTAATTCAATCATTACAACGATTACGGTGGGAAATGGACCGCTGGCATTAGTATTTAATCCGAATGATAATAAAGTTTATTGCGCAAATGGCGTACATGATGTTGCAGTGGACAGCTATGATAGCAACGATGTGTCCGTGATCGATGGAGTTAGCAATTCAATAATCACGAATATCATTGTGGGAAGTGAACCCTTTGCTTTTGTTTGGAATTCAACCAATAACAAAATCTATTGTGCAAACTGCTATAGTAAAATATTAACAGTGATTGACGGCCTAACAAATACGGTGATCACAAACATTAAAGCGGAAGGCGGGGTCTTTGTATCCTGGATACCCTTTGCTCTGATCTGGAATTCTAGTGATAACAAAGTTTATTTTGTCGATTACAATAGTAATGCAGTGACTGTGATTGACGGCGCAGTGGACTCAATAATAACCAATGTTGCTGTGGGTAGCCATCCCCTGGCGTTGGCTTGGGATTCTATTAATGATAAAATTTTCTGTGCTAATTCTGACGGCAACACTGTGACTGTGATTGATGGTTCTGCGGATACGGTGATTACAACTATTGATGTGGGAAATTACCCTACTGCTTTGTTGTGGACCTCAACTAACGATAAAATCTATTGTGCTAATACGGGAAGTAGCACCATAACAGTGATTGATGCGATAGGAGATAGCGTAATCACAACCATAAGCGTTCGACCTGAGCCTATTTCTCTGGGTTGGAACTCCTCTAACAACAAAGTCTATTGTAATAGTTATAGCATGAATAGCTTGACCGTGATCGATGGTTCAGCGGATACGGTGATAACAAACATCGCAGTCGGCTATCAACCTAATCTCCTTATTTGGAATTCCATTAATAATAAAGTCTATTGCGGCAATGAAGGAAATGGCAGGGTATCCGTGATCGACGGTTTACGGGATTCTGTAATTGCGACTATTATATTAGGTAATAATAATATGGTTATACCTATTGTCTGGGATTCGATAAATAACAAAATCTATTGCGGCAACGGCGACAGTTGTGTTGTTCTGGTCATTGACGGTACAACAGATGCTGTGGTAACGACTATTGTGGTTGGACAATGGCCCTGGGGTTTAGTATGGAATTCGCTTCAGAATCGAATCTATACGGCGAACACCATGAGTTCGAATATTTCAGTAATTAAAGATGTTGTAGGAATAAAAGAAAATAATTCTACTGCTATAGTCAGCAATAAAATCGGTGCCACGATCCTGAGTGGATCTCTGCAGTTACCAAAGGATAAAAAGTGCAAGGTTTATGACATCACGGGCCGAATTGTCATACCGGAAAACATAAAACTAGGGATTTATTTCATTGAAATTGATGGGGTAATAACACAAAAGGTGGTTAAAGTTAGGTAAAATCAAATTTAATTAAAAAATAAGGGAAGTGATTTTTGGTCACTCCCCTTGTTTTTTCATGTCACGGATTTGTCACACTTTTTGACCGAAACAGGCCGAAACGGTCAGAAAGGCGCAAAAGCAGTGCAGCATGATCGCACCTCAGTCATTCAATAAAATAATGGTCAATATTTTGTCATAATCAAGGTTTATATTGCTCAGAAGTTGTTTTTATTTTGTTTTTTATAAGGTGATGAAATGCATATTTACATCTTGACATAACACCTGATATCCATATAATGCATTTAGAGATAGATCATGAAAACATATAAGTTTACCAGCGTTATTTGGAAAGAAAAAGAAGGTTATGTTTCCAAATGCCCGGAATTGGGCGTAGCGAGTTGCGGTTCAAGCGTCGACGAGGCGCTTAAGAATCTGCGCGAAGCAGTAGAACTATATCTGGAGAACGCCAAGGCATTGGGGATGATGAACGAGCTTGAGGCGGAGTTCAAATATAAAGAGCGATTCACCTCGGTACTTGAGGTGGTTGTATAAACAAACTCCCGATTTTATCTTCGACTGGGAACAAATTCCGCCCTGCCCCGCTATGCGTCATGCGGGATTAAACGAAAACCATAAAAAGTTGAATTACACCCCTTAAAACCACCATAATCTCAGCAGATATTCTGACCTTGTGATATTTTACGAAATAGCGTTAAATTTTGACCATTGACAGTACCCGGCCTGCGGACTACACCCCCGGCGGCCGTGTAACTTGTCTGTCATCAATCAATTAAATAGAAATATTCCGGCAGTCGCTGAATGAATACAAAGTTTTTCAAAGTCTTTGATTTTTATACATCTCGTAATATTGTATAATTTTAACCATTTTATTTTAACAAACTGCCACTGCTTTTAGTTAAAACCAAGCCGAATATAATACAAAAGAGCGGATTTTGTATAACACAGAATTATGGCGTTTTATAATCTATCCATCCCAATACTTTAAATGCTGATTCAAGCATGGAAATCGTTGTATGAAATAATTTTGTTCCTGACACACCTGTATTCTTATGTTCTAAGGACGGCATAAAAGATAATATGTACTTTATCAGGACTAGATTAGCAATCCATAATTGATTTTTCCCATTATAAGAAAATCGTCTGGGTTCAATGTCATCGCCATGTATCATATCATTTCTTAAACTATAGAAATCATAGCCCCACCATGCAAATTTTGAAATATTGGCAGTTAAATTAGCGGTTCCGAATTTATTTTTTTCTAAAGCCTTTTTTTCAGGTGGTGTTATAGGTCTTTCTTCTTTTACAAAAAACCGATCTACTATATGTTCTAATTTAGATAAAACCTCAATCTTGATATGACTTTTGCTCGAGATATTTAAGAGCACTTCTATGCATATGGTTAATAATAATATAGATGATAAAGAAGCTATATTTGTAAGCACCATGTTGGCATAATAGCAAAAGTCAACAACTCTTAATATGCGATTTCTTAATTCATTATTAAAAGAAGCTGAAAACAATTCTGCGGAAAATTCTTGAATAAAATCAATGTCAATATTCAATGGTTCTTGAATATAAGTATCAAGTGGTTGGTGAAACATATTGTCACCCCAAAATCGGTTTGTACCCTCAACTCTTGTAACAATTCTTTTCGGATCTAATGGATAACGATGTAGTATGAAAGGATTTGAGCAAATCATTCCATGGTTACTGTTATCATGTGCAATTCGTGTGGCAAAAGCATCAATAACTTGTAACCATGCCAACATGGTTATGGCAGAAACAACAGTATCACCATTGGATTCATCAATGATACATGAATTATTCATTTTACATAAAACAAAGTTATTGAGTAATTTACAATTATCATCTCGGTAAGACGCTAATATATTTCTTATTCGTTGTTGAGTTTCCCTTTCTTCCACACTGATTAAATCAAGCGTTTCCGGTATAAATATAACTCCATTTATCGATAATTCTTTCTTGATTTTTAACCAAGGCAATATGTTTATATGTTGTAAGTTCATCAAGTGGACTATTGTTCCCCCATACCTTTTTATATTATACGGTTAACATCTCGTTAGTCAATATTATTCCACAATCGTATTTTCAACTTTGTTAAGGTCCTCAAGTTTTCGCATTATGCCGATCACCGTCTGTTTCATCTGACAGTCAGTAATGTCATCATTTGCTTGGATGTTTTCCAGCATACTGGTTAGTTCCTCTTTTTTTTTGGAATCTTGGAATAACTGTAAAACCTATCATCAAGGCACAAATGCCGGACAGGTTGGTTGTGTTGCATTTCGCGCCATTATCTCCCGTAATTTCGTGCACTTTTTACATACAAATATTCTGAGAGTATTTTATCGGAATTTTTCGTTGCATTTTGTGCCTCAAACTCAATGAAATATCGGAGGTTTTCGAAAGGATACCCGGCCTGCGGTCTATACATCCAATGATCGTGTATTAGCGTCTGTGGTTAATCAATTTAAAGCAAATATTCCGGCAGTCGCTGATTGAATGTGCAGGGATCTGCTCGATCGGTATTCCTTGCATCTTGATTTACAGATGAAGCTGCATATAATACACGCATGAAGAAGAGGAAAATTGACAAGGAAATAATTTTCATGGTTGAAGAATCGCTTGACGGCGGATACGAGGCGCACGCACCGGGTTATTCTATTTTTACGGAAGCCGAAACCTTAGATGAACTGCGTATATCGATAAAAGATGCCGTGACGTATCATTTTGCGGACGGCGAAGCACCGGCTATTATTCGGATGCATATCGTGAGAGATGAGTTGATCCCCGTATGAAACTGCCCCGGGACCTGGGCGGCGAAGAACTTGCTAAGATCCTGGGTAAATATGGATATCAAATCACCCGTCAGACAGGCAGTCATATCAGGCTGACGACAGTATTCAAAGGGCAACACCATATGACTATTCCATAACATAAAACTCTGAAAGTCGGAACGCTGAATAATATTCTGAATGATATTGCACAATATTTGAAAAAAGATAAACAGATTTTGATAGAAGAATTATTCACTAAGTATTGATTATGGCATTTGCTGCCAGTCGCATCGTGCAAAGTTGGGAGCATAGCCGGAAAAATATCGACTTATAGCTGCGTTGATGTTGATAAAAGGGGCACGCTTTGCGTGCCCCTTTTCTTTTTGCTAAAATCCGTACAACGAGTTACTTCGCCAGCTCGATCGCCCGTTTTTCCCGGATGACGGTTATCTTTATCTGCCCCGGGTACTGCGTTTCCTTCTCGATGCGGCGGGCGATATTGCGCGCCAGGTCTTCGGCCTCGTAATCCGAGATCTTTTCGGGCTGGACCATTACCCTGATCTCGCGGCCCGCCTGGATCGCAAATACCCGCTCCACGCCATTGAAAGATGCGGCGATCTCTTCCAGGGTCTTGAGACGCTTGATATAAGCTTCGATCGTTTCCCGGCGCGCCCCTGGACGCGAACCCGAGATCGAGTCAGCGATCTCCACGACAAACGCATACGGCGTCGTCGGTTTGATCTCTTCGTGGTGCGCCCCGATGGTGTTCACGATCGTCTCGTTCTCGCCGAATTTCATGGCCAGTTCGGCGCCGATCTGCGCGTGGGGACCTTCGATATTAAGGTCAGCGACCTTTCCCAGGTCGTGCAACAAGCCGGCCCGCCGCGCCGTTACCGAATCCAACCCCAATTCCTGGGCAAGCAGTGCCGAAAGGTACGAGACTTCCTTGGAATGTTGCAGCAGGTTCTGGCCGTAGCTGGTCCGGAACCTCATCTTCCCCAGGTACTTGATGATCTCCGGCGACAGGCCGATGATACCCAATTCCAGCGTGATCTCCTCGCCGGCGTTCTTGATCGCCAGGTCAAGTTCTTTCTGGGCGTTCTTCACGACCTCTTCGATGCGCGCTGGATGGATCCGGCCGTCAGATACCAGCTTCGACATGGCCATGCGCGCGATCTCGCGGCGGAGGGGGTCAAAGCACGACAGCGAGATGGTCTCGGGAGTGTCGTCAATGATGACCTCAACGCCGGTCAGGTTCTCGAACGCCCGGATATTTCGTCCTTCACGGCCGATGATCCTTCCCTTCATGTCTTCGGACGGGATTACGACGACGGAGATCGTGGTCTCCGCGGTATGGGCGGTAGCGCAGCGCTGGATCGACTGCAGGACGATCTCCCGGGCCGTCTCTTCGGCCTGCGCCCTGGCTTCTTCTTTTATCTTGCTGAGCAGCCCGGACGCCTCGTGGCGCGCTTCGGCTTCAAGGTTTTTCATGAGCGCGTTCTTGGCTTCATCCTTGGAGAGATTGGCGATCTGCTGAAGAGCGTCTGTTTCCTGTTTGATAAGCTGGTCTAAGCGTTCTGATTTGGCCTGGATGATCCGTTCCCGGTTTTGGATATTGTGTTCCTTCGTCAGTACTTCTTTTTCTTTTTCAATGATGATCTGTTCGCGGCGGTCCAGTGCCAGCTCTTTTTCCAGCAGACGTTTTTCCGCTTTTTCCGTTTCTTTTCTTTTATTCTGGGTTTCCCGTTCGAAATTGAGTTTTTCCTGGTACCATTCTTCTTTGGCGGCGATGACCGCCGATTTGCGGTAGTTCTCTGCTTCTTTTTTCGCCTCATCGATGATCTTCTCGGCTTCCTTTGAGGCGTTGATGATTTTGGTCCGACCGAATTTAGAGTAGATAAATATCGCAAAACTCGCGGCGATCACTATCGCCGCAATGCTTAACAGTATCTGGAATGTCATGACAACTCCTCGCCCCGCGAAATGGGGACAATTTTTTAAAGTTCCCCGCATGTGCCGTGTGGGAAAAAGTCTTTGAACCCAGGTTTAAGGTGGGCGCCTGTCGGCTGTCAGACAATTCCAACAGTCAAACGTGGCTCCCAAACGATGGGTGTTGGCTCAAGACTTAATGCCCATCACGGACACTGCAGGGAACGAATTAAGAAATCGCTTCATCTATCTTAAGGATTAGGTTGCTGATCCTTTGTTCGATATCGCCGATCTTCTTATTAAGCTGAGTATCGCTTTGCAGGTACTCGTCAACCAAATTAAGACATGCCAGTACGGCGATTTTGGTGGTTGACGGGAGTGGAAATTCGCGATGGATCTCGCGCATTTTCTTATCTACGATCTCAGCGATTTTCTTGATCCGTTCTGCGTCCACATCTTCGGCGATCACCCGATATTCATTGCCAAAGATGTTCACGACAACTTCATTTTTTTTCATCGTATCACCATGAACTTCCTATATGAGCAGATTATCGACCTTCTCAATGAGACCATCGACCCGTTTTTTAGCTTCTGCTTCGCGGATCTTCGAACGTTCAGAGTCCTGCTCAAGCTCTTGAACTCTTTGTTTAAGCGCACTGATCGTGCCAATCATTTTGGTGATTCTCTCTTCCAGTTTTATTAGTTCCTCCAATGTGTCTCCTTTGTTCTTAAACTAGCCTGGAACTGCCCGGTTATTTCAAGGACGATCTTGGAGATGAATTTTTCAACTTCCGCATCGGTGAGTGTGCGGTCCGGTGCCCTGAAATACAGGCGGAATCCAAAGCTTTTTTTACCCTCCGCCAAGTTTTTCCCTTTGTAATAATCGAAGAGAATCGTTTTTTCCAGAACCGGTCCGCCGACCCGGCGCATCAGCGCCATCATATCGGACGCTTCGGTGGCGTTGTCGACCAGGAATGAAAGATCGCGGATGTTCGCCGGGAACTTTGCCGGTGGCTGGTAGAACGATTCGCTGACCAGGGGCCATAATTTATCCAGGTTCAGTTCAAAGTACATGTAATCGCCCTCGCAGAGATCACGATCGATCACGCCCAGGTACCCGATCTCCATGTTGGCGTGGGACAAGAGCGTAGCTTGGCTGAAACCCGTCCTTTGCACATGGCTGAACTGGATGTTCTGGATATGCAGTGCCGCGAAGAGCGCCTCAGTCGTGCCTTTGGCGTCAAAATAATCGATGGCGCGGTCCGGTTCATGCCAGAACCCAGGCCGAGCTTCACCGCCCATGGCGACGCCCAGATGTTTTTCCTGGAATGGTTCCTCCGGGATGAGAATATTACCGATCTCGAACAGCTGCAGGTTATAATTGCCTTTCGACCGGTTATGCAATACGCAATCGATCATGCCTGAGAACAGCGACGGCCTCAGGCTGTCGAACCTTTCGTTAAGCGGATTTTTGATCGATACATACCGCGTATATCCAAGTTCGGTTAAACGCTTGCTCGCGGCCAGGGAGAGATTGTAGGTTTCGTTGAACCCCCGGCCCACCATGAAATCCTTGACCGTCTCCTCATACTCGCGACTTTTCGGTTTGACCGCGAGCGGCACCCATTTCAAGGACGGCACCTCGGGGATCTTCATGTAGCCATAGAGCCGGGCGACTTCTTCGAAGATGTCTTCTTCGATACGCAGATCGCCCCGGTAGTGGGGGATGCTCGCGGCCAGGGTCGTGCTGCCCGTGGTATGGATATGCGCCCGGGCCAGCATCTTCTTGACCGTTTCGTTCGGGAGGTCTAAAGACAGGATCTTGTTCAATCGCGCGGCCGAAAAACGCACTTTCCGGGTGCGCATTTTCTTGCCGCAGCCCGTAAATTCTGTTTCCCGGGCAGCAGCGTATTTTTTGAACAGCGCGGCCGTCTGCAGGGATGTTTCGTCAACCATCGCATAGTCGGCACCGCGTTCGAACCGCATTGACGCTTCGGTCTGAATACCCAGACGGCGCGCGGTCGCGGCAATGCGCGCAGGGTCAAAATACGCGCTTTCCAGCAGTACCCGGTTGGTGGATGCGGAGATCTCTGCCCGTTTCGAACCGATGACACCGGCCAGGGCGATCGGACCGTTCTTGTCGGCGATGACCAGGTCCTCACGGGTCAGCTTGAATACCGTTCCTTCGAGCGTGATGAATTCTTCGCCGGCCCTTGCCCGCCTGATGATGATGCTTCCTTTCAAGAGGTCAAGATCGAACGGATGCAGGGGCTGTCCGTACATGAGCATCATGATGTTGGTGATGTCAACGACATTGCTGATACCCTTCATGCCCATGCAGTGCAGACGCCACTTCATCCAGAAGGGGGATTCCTGGACCGCGATATCCTCAAAGATCCTCGCGGTGTACCGCGGGCACCCGGACAGGTCCTTGATCAGGATCTTGAAAGCGCCCTCGTGGTTGGCCTGGGGAGCAAGATTTTCTTCCGGGCTGTAAGAAATGCCGAGCGCGATGGCGACTTCGCGGGCAAGACCGATCATGGACAGCCAGTCGAAGCGGTTGGGGAATGTTTTGATCTCGATCACGACATCGTCCAGACAGTCCTTGAATTCCCGGCCCGGTTCGATCTGGTCGAGAACAATGACACCGGTCGACTTTTCCGCCAGCCCCAGTTCCTCTTCACTGACCAGCGTCCCGTCGGACCTGACACCGTCAAAATCCTTGGGTACGATGGTCTCATTTTGGAAAGTTACGCCGACCGGACCGACCAGCACGATGTCCTGGGGTTTGATATTTTTGGCTGCGGTCACGATCTGAACCTTCTTGGTAGTCTTGATATCGAGTATTGACAGGTTATGCAGCTTCGGATGGGGATCGATGCCTTTAATTAGCCCGGTAACGATGCCGGGCGGGGCAAGGCTTGACTGGCCTTCGGTTTCGATCCCGAGGTCAAGGAGCGACCGGGTCAATTGCTCGACATTGATCTTGGCACCCAGCAAGTCCTCGAGCCATTTGACAGAAAATAGCATGTTAATGTTCCTCGGCTTTCATAAGATTGATCATTAAAATTGCTCCAGAAACCTAATGTCATTGTTGAAAAAAACCCTGATGTCATCGATGGCATATTTGATGATCGCCACCCGTTCCACGCCCATACCCAGGGCATAGCCGGAATATTTACGGGGTGAGATATTAACGTTCTTCAGCACCTGCGGATGGACCATGCCGCAGCCCAGGACCTCCACCCAGCCGCTGTTTCCGCACACGGCGCAGCCCTCGCCGCCGCACACCGTGCAGCTGATCGCCAGTTCGCCGGACGGCTCGGTGAATGGAAAATAAGACGGCCGCAGTTCATAGCGCGTTTTTGGTCCGTAGATATGACGCACGAATTCTCCGAGCAGCCATTTGAGTTCGCCAAAAGAGACGTTTTCGTCGACGTAAAAGGCTTCGATCTGGTGGAAAACCGGGGAATGGCTGGCGTCGAAAGGATCATATCGATAACAGCGCCCCGGGCAGATGATCTTGACCGGCGGCTGTTTCTTCTCCATGACTCGGATCTGGATCGGCGAGGTGTGGCTGCGCAGGATCAGGTCGTCCTTGATCGCGGTATACAGGCACGACTGCATGTCCCGCGCCGGGTGGTTCTTGGGCATGTTGAGGGCTTCAAAATTGTACCAGTCGTATTCGATCTCCGGTCCGGTGGCGACAGAGAATCCGTAATACTGGAAGAACTCAATGATTTCCGTGAATACTTTTGACAGCAGGTGATAGTGGCCGATGTAACCGATCTTCCCGGGCAAAAGGGTCTCGATCTTCATCTGGTCATCAGCAGCCATGGCAGCCAGACGCGTTTGAAGCTCGTTGGTCAGGAAATTCTTGATACTGTTTATCTGATTGCCGAATTCCTTCTTCTCCTCGACCGCCATTTGCGCCAGGTCCTTGAACAGCTCGTTGAGCGCGCCTTTGCGTCCAAGATACTTGACCCGGAGCGCTTCCAGGGCGTCCTTGCCACGGGCCTGCGCCAGGGCGTCGGTGATCTCCTGCTTGAGCTTTTCCAGCTGTTCTGTCATGATCGGGCTAACTTGCCTCTTTGCACAATTTCATGAGCGTACTGAACTGCTCGGGATATTCATAAGCCAGCGCCGCCAGTGTCTTGCGGTCCAGCGTGATATTGTTCTGTTTTAAACGGTGGATGAACTGAGAATACTTCATTCCTTCTTTACGCAGCGCGGCGTTGATCCGCGTTATCCACAACGCACGGAACACTCTCTTTTTCCGTTTACGCTCGCGGTACGCCGAGATCCAGGCTTTCATGACGGCGACCCGGGCGCTTCTATAGAGCTTATGCTTACCGCCCCAATAACCCCGGGCTGCCTTAAGCCATTTCTTCCTTCGTTTCTTCGTGTAGGGAACACTTTTAGTTCTGGGCATGGATTTGTCTCCTTGGTTTACCTAAAAACCTTTGATCCGGCGCAGGTCAGACGCGCTGATAGGCGCTGGCTTTGTCAGACGCCGTTTTCTTCGCTTTGATTTGGATACCAGATGGTGCCTCATGCCGGTTTTACGCCTCGTCGGGGTGCCGCTTTTTCTGATCTTCATCCGCTTGCACCAGCCTTTTTTCGATTTGAGCTTTGCCATTTATTTACTCCTTTTCTGCGGTATGAGCGTAACGTAGATCGTTTGTTCTTCCTGTTTCGCAGGGCTTTCCGGTTTCCCGATCTCGGCGAGGTTCGTGATCACCTTTTCGACGACTTTCATACCCAGATCGGCATGCAGCAGCTCACGGCCCCGAAGGCGCAGTTTTATTTTTACCCGGTCGCCATCGGTCAGGAATTCCTTGACCTTAGTTTGTTTCACCTGGAAGTCGTGTTCACTGATCTTAAGCGAAAGATGGATCTCCCTGATCTTTGCCTGATGCTGGTGCTTGCGCGATTCCCGCTCCTGCCGTTTCTTTTCATACACGTAACGGCCAAAATTCATTAAGCGGCAGATGGGCGGGGTTGAATCCGGTCCGACTTCCACCAGGTCAAACCCCCGCTCGCGGGCGATCCGGAGCGCGGTGTGGGTATCAAATTCACCCAGGACCTGGCGGTTTTCATCGATCAGTTTTACGCGTGGAGCCCTTATCTTAAAATTCACAAATGGTAAGTTCTTAATTTTCACCTCCTTGTTCAAGGTCTAGTAGATTTAAGAAATCCTTCAGTTTCATTTCTCCCATATTCCCCCGGCCGCGTTTCCTTACCGAGACGGTCTTGGACTGTGTTTCGCGCGCGCCGACCACCAGGACATACGGTATCTTGGCGATCTCGGCTTCGCGGATCCGGTGGTTGATCTTTTCGGACCTGTCGCTGAGTTCGACGCGCAACCCATGTTTCTTGCATTTATTGAAGACCTCTTTAGCATATTTTGCTTCCCGGTCCGTGATGGGTATGACCACCGTCTGGACTGGCGCCAGCCATGAGGGGAAAGCGCCGCCATAGTGTTCGATCAGGGTGCCGATGAAACGCTCGATCGATCCGTAAATGGCGCGATGGATGACGACCACCTCTTTATGAACGCCGTCACGGTCCATGTAGGTGATATCGAAGCGCCTGGGGAGGTTGAAATCGAACTGGACAGTCGTTGCCTGCCAGGGGCGACCGATCGCGTCTGTGATATTGATGTCGATCTTGGGACCGTAGAAAACCGCTTCACCCTCTTGCGTCTGGTAAGGAAGCTCGACTTTTTTCAGGGCGGAGATCAGTCCGGATTCAGCCCGTTCCCATTCGGCATCCGTGCCCAGATACTTCGCTTTTTGTTTCGGATCGCGGACCGACAGATATACCTTGTAATCATTGAAACCGAATTTTTTGAAGATCATTATGGTCAGTTGCAGGATCTTCACGATCTCATCCCCGATCTGATCCGGTGTGCAGAAAACATGGGCGTCATCCTGAGTAAAGCCGCGTACACGCAGGAGTCCATGGAGCGTTCCCGACAGTTCATTGCGGTATACGGTGCCCAGTTCAGCATATTTGATCGGCAGTTCCCGGTAACTGCGCACCCTGGATTTGTAGATCAAGATATGACCCGGGCAGTTCATGGGTTTCAGAACATACTCTTCATTATCGACCGCCAGCGTGTACATCTTATCGCTGTAAAAATCACAGTGACCAGACTGGTGCCAGAGCTGGTTCCGGGCGATGTGCGGTGTGGAAACGATCTCGTAACCTGCGGCGATATGCTCCTTGATCCAGTATTCTTCGATGATCCTTTTGATAATCGTACCTTTGGGGTGCCACAGTACCAAGCCCGCCCCCGATTCCTGGAAGATGGAGTAAAGCTCCAGCTCAGCACCCAGTCGCCGATGGTCACGGCGGGCTGCTTCCTCAAGCTTTTTCAAATATTCCTTGAGTTCGCTTTCCGAAGGGAAGGATATCCCGTAGATCCTCGACAGCATGGGCAATCGCGAATCTCCGTGCCAGTAAGCGCCGGCTACGCTGAGGAGCTTAAAAGCGCCGATCATCCCGGTATGAGGTATATGCGGTCCCAGGCAAAGGTCGACGAAATCGTCGTTCCGATACAGGCTAACCTCATTGTCCGGCAGGTCCTTTACGAGCTCCACTTTGTACGATTCATTGCGTCGGCTAAAGAATTCGCCGACCGCTTCCTTTTTCATGACCGTTCTCTCAAAAGGTACCTTCTTTTCTATGATCTGCCTCATTTTTTCCTCGATCTTTGCGAGATCATCGGTCGTGAACGGTTTCTTGGTATCAAAATCGTAGTAAAAACCCTCATCGATCGCCGGTCCGATCCCAAGTTTTGCTTCAGGGAATAGCATCTTTACAGCCATAGCCATGATATGCGAGGTTGAATGCCAGTATATCTTCTTCCCCTTTTCACTTGAAAAATCAACGACTTTTATCTCGCTATTCTCGGTAATCGGCGAGGACAGGTCCTTAGCTTGTTCATTAATGAACACGGCAAGGGTTTTTTTGTCACGGATGATATCCGCGGCCCTGGTGCCTTTTTCCACTTCAATGGACTTGCCATCAAGTTTAACTTTAACCATTCGGTAATTATAAAGGATTTTTTGATGTTGTCAATATATAATTGGTATTGCCGATTCAAGGCTTATTGACTTTCCATCCATTGTTATTATAATAACCTCATGTCAGCGCTGAAATACTCGTATATTGCCATGATCGGTTGGGGATTCTGGGCGATTGGCAGTAAATTACTAAGCAAACACCTAAACGCCGAAAGCCTGTCATTTTGGATATCGGTTTGGTCTTTTTTCGCGCTGGCCATCTTTATTTTCTTTAAAAAATCGCTGATTGTCAGCCATTACTCTCTATTGGCATTGCCGGTCGGGCTTTTTTCATTGGTCGCGATCCTGGCATTCTACAAGGCTCTGCAGATCGGACCCACATCGGTCGTGGTCTGTCTTACCAACCTGTACCTTCTTTTCCCGGTCGTTTTTGGGTTTGTTTACTTGAAGGAACCGATCACCCTCACCCGCGTTTTGGGCATTGGTCTGGCGATCGCCGCCAGCATCTTGCTGTCATTATAGAAGGCGGCAGGCCATATAAAGAAAGCATGGCATGAAATGAAAGTAGCGATCTACGAAGATAATGCCGATGTTTTTTATCCGCTCACTAATTTTTTCCCCCAGTGTTACCTGCGTTTTGGACTGGGAACGATAATCGATGATTTCCAGCACTGTTTCCCTAAATTCCGATTCGATTTCATCGCCCGCGATCTTTTCAAATTCAAGATCACGGCCGATCATGGACCGGTCATGTATCTGTCAAGCCGGTGTCTATTAAAAGAGAAGCTGCCGCTGCCCAAGGAAGAAGTGAAATTCACGGTGAATTCCGAGGTGGTGGGATTTTTAAAAGTATCCAACCCGTACCCCCACGATATTAGCGAGATCGCGCACGCGATCAAGAACATCAGAAAAAGCAAGGAGATCAACGGTCTGGTCCTCGACAACTTGTGCGACCTGGTAAAGCATTCTGCGGCAAAACTAACCGATGATTTCAAGGTCCATCACGCGCGTTTGAACCATGTCGGTACTGGCCCGGCAAGGAACCGGGTGGTGAAGCGTATTGAGGTGATCGGCCGGAAACAGGACTTCTATGTGCACAAGGACGCGGTTGTTCACGACCTGGTGGCCGTCGATGTCAGCGGCGGTCCGGTTTTTATCGACCGCGGAGCCATTATCCGTCCATTCAGCATGATCAACGGACCGGCCTACATTGGCGAAGGATCGGTGGTCGACCGGGCAAAGGTCACCGCCTCGGTCATTGGTCCATACTGCCGCATCGGCGGCGAAGTGGAGGCTTGCATTTTCCAGGGGTACTCTAACAAGTGCCATGAAGGATTTCTCGGACATTCGTTCGTCGGTGAATGGGTTAACCTCGGTGCGTTGACGACCAATTCCGATCTGAAGAACAACTACAGCAGCATCCGGGTCAAGACCGGAGAAAAGGTCATTGATTCCGGCATGATCAAGCTCGGGTGTTTCATCGGTGATCACAGCAAGCTCGGTATCGGGACGCTTATTCCTACCGGCGCAGTGATCGGGAGTTTTGTTAATTTCTTTGGCGGCGGAATGATGCCGCGTTATTTGCCGTCGTTCAAATGGCTCGGCCCCGGGGTTGAAGAAAAATATGCGCTTGACAAAGCGGTGGAAACAGCGCGGATGGTCATGAACCGCCGGGGCGTGAAACTGACCAGGGAATACGAGAACCTCATCAGGGCGAACTATAAGCACTGAAATCATTGAAGTTAGGAAGATAGGAAGTTATGATAAGAAATAACAAAACAGAAATCTTGAAGGATGATCATAACTTCATATCCTCATAACCTCTTAACTTCAATCTGGTAATGATCCTCGGTCTTGATATCGGCGGAACAAATATAAAAGCCGGGGTGGTGAATGCCGGAAAGATCGTCCGGCGATACCGGTTCCCAACCCGGGCGCACCAGCGCCAAGCAGCAGTCGAACAGATAAAACGTGTCGTGGATCGCTTCGCCGGCCGGATATCCGCGGTCGGGATCGGATGCGCCGGGATCATTGATTCTGAAAAAGGCATCGTCCGTTATTCGCCAAATTTCGCCGGCTGGGAAAATGTTGAGCTGGGCCCGATACTGGCGCGTGATTTCAATAAGCCCGTGCGGGTCATCAATGATGTCAACGCGATCATGCTTGGCGAATGGAAATACGGCGCGGCCCGCGGGTATGACAATGCTTTTTTATTCACGCTGGGCACCGGCGTTGGCGGTGCGGCCGTGGTCGAGGGGAAATTACTCTTTGGCGCCTGCGGTTTTGCCGGTGAATTCGGGCACACAACCATCGATTTTAAGGGACCGCGGTGCGCATGCGGGAACCGCGGGTGCTTGGAGCGCTACGTTGGTTCGCGGCATATTGTCGATCTGGCGCGGCGCCTGATCCGGAATGAACGCAGCGCGCTGCGCGCCTACGGCGCGCTTAGTCCCAGGATAATCGCCCGAGAAGCGCGTCGGGGTGACCGGGTAGCGCGGGCCGTGTTCGATAGGATCGGTACCTACATCGGCATCGGCGTCAGTTCCATTGTCAACCTGCTGGACCCCGAGATCGTGATCGTTTCCGGCGGGATCGCTCGGGCGGGCGCGATCTTGTTCGATCCGGTGAGAAGGACCGTGGATCAACTGATCCTGGGGGCTACTTTTCGAGACCTTAAGATAATTCCGGCAAAGCTCGGCGATGACGCCGGCGTGCTGGGGGCAGCCGCGTGGGCAGCTGAAAAAAGCGTCCGTAAAAGATGAATGAACTTGATTTTTGCCGCAAATAGGGTATAATATGGACAAATTTGAAAGGAGCTATGACGCGTTCGTCAGTTAACCAGATCCTGCTGCGATCAAAACCGGGGATCATCGCACTGTTCGATCCGGACCGGATGTCGCTGGCGCAGGCAAAAAAAATGACCACAGTCGTCGGCGACAGCGGTGTTTCGGCCATTCTGATCGGCTCGTCGCTTTTGATCTCGCCCCATTTTGATGAATTCGTCAGGTGCGTGAAAAAGAACTCGTCCTGTCCAGTCATACTATTCCCCGGTGGTTCTCATCAGGTCTCTAAAGATGCGGATGCGATCTTTTTTCTTTCATTGCTGAGCGGCCGGAACCCCGAATTCCTGATCGGTGAACAGGTCAAAGCGGTTTTTCTGATAAGATCGCACAAACTTGAGGTTATCCCCGTCGGGTACCTCCTGATCGAATCGGGCGCCTGCACGGCGGTGGAATACATATCCAACACCAAACCGATCCCGCGGAATAAACCGGAGATCTGCATTGCGCATGCCCTGGCCGGCGAGTTCCTGGGAAGCAAATATATCTATCTCGAGGCGGGCAGCGGCGCTTTGCGGCCGGTCCCGGTCGAAATGATCCGGGAAACCAAAAAATCGATCTCGATACCACTGATCGTCGGCGGCGGCATACGGAAAACCCGGGATGCGCGCCAAGCACTGGACGCGGGAGCCGATTTCATCGTCCTGGGCAGCGTCATCGAAAGATCGCCAGCCACGTTCAGAGAGATCATGAGGAGTGTTCAATGAATTTACTGGTTGTCGGCAACGGCGGTCGTGAACACGCGATCGCCTGGAAGTTGAGCAAGTCTAAGAAAGTCAAAAAGATCTTTGCCGCGCCCGGGAACCCGGGGATCGCCCAGGTTGCCACCTGTATAAATATCCTTTCGACCGATATCAACGGTCTGGTCAGGTTCGCGCGCGAAAAGACCATCGACCTCACCATCGTTGGCCCCGAGCTGCCGCTCGCTCTCGGTATCGTTGATGAGTTTAACAAGAACGGTCTTAAGATCTTTGGGCCGACGCGTAACGGCAGCCGGATCGAAGCTGACAAAGCCTTTGCCCGCGAATTCATGCATCACTACGGGATCCCGTCCCCGAAATTCCAGGTCTATGACAGCGCGGTCCATGCATTGAAATACACAAAGACCACCAATGACTATCCGGTGGTTATAAAGGCGATCGGACTTGCCAGCGGCAAGGGCGTCTTGCTCGCCAACAACAAGAACGAGTACGAAAAATATGTTGATGAGATCCTCGTACAGCACAAATTCGGCGAAGCCGGCAAGAAGATCGTGGTCGAAGAGTTCATCCACGGGCAGGAAGCCTCGGTCTTCGTCCTGACCGATGGACTGAAGATCGTTTATCTGCCTTCGGCCCAGGACCACAAAAAACTCTATGACCGTAACCGCGGTCCCAATACTGGCGGCATGGGGGCATATGCTCCGTATCCGACGAACCGGCGGGTTTCCAATATTATCGAACAGGTCATTATCCAGCCAACGATCCTGGCACTACGCGACGAGGGAGTTCAATATAAAGGCGTGCTGTTCGCCGGGCTCATGCTCACTTCGTCCGGGCCCAAGGTCCTTGAATTCAATTGCCGGTTCGGCGACCCGGAAACCCAGGCGATACTGCCTTTGATCGACAATGATTTTGTTGACCTGCTGATGGCCGTGGTCGACAACAGTATGACGGACCTGCAGGTGAAGGTCAAGAACTTGTGGTCGGTGTGCGTGGTCCTGGCATCCGCCGGTTATCCCAACAATTACCGGGTAGGCGAGGAGATCAAGTTCAAGGAAAGGATAAGTTCGGATACGCATGTTTTTCATGCCGGCACAAAGATCGAGGATACGACACTCGTAACGAACGGCGGACGGGTCCTTAATGTCGTGACCGCGTCCGAGAACCTTAAAGTCGCCAAGCAGAAAGTGTACGAGGAGATCAAAAAGATCCAATTCAACGGCATGTACTATCGAAAGGATATTGGCAGTTCCGGCATGAAAAAGATGAAAAGGAAGAGGAAGAAATAATGAGGTTGAGAGGATATGAACCTGCGAAGTTATGACACAGAAAAAATGAAAATCCTTTATAGATCATAGCTTCGTAACTTCTTAACCTCTGATCTTCATCCCTCTGAAGGAGGCGCGGGAAATGGGCAAAAGGAAAATCTGGATATTCATGGGCAGTAGATCCGACGAAAAGTATATGGCGGCCGCCGGGGATGTCCTGAAAAAAGAGTCGGTGCCGTTCGAAACTTATATCCATTCCGCCCACCGGGAGCAAGACAAGATCCGGAAGCTGATCGCCCGGGCAAAAAAAGATGGGGTCGTGGCGATCATCGCCGGCGCTGGTCTAGCCGCGCATCTGCCCGGGTTCATAGCATCGGTGACCGATATCCCGGTCCTGGCCGTTCCCCTGCCGGTCTCCACGCTTGGCGGGCTGGACTCACTGCTCTCGATCGTGCAGATGCCCGGTGGCGTGCCCGTCGCGACCTTTGGTATCGGCCGGCCGGGCGCTAAGAACGCAGCGCTTTTTGCCAGTCGATTGTATCACACGATGACGACTTAGTGCCTCGGTATCGTTCGTCTTCCGGGAATTTTGCCAAATATTATGAGTCTATATGAAACCATAAGAACAAGATGTATTAACTAGCGTAAAGCAAATTCGTACCGTAAGAAGCGGGCAGTGGAAAATAAAACATGAAGATTCGAAAGAGTTTATTGAGAGTAGGAGAAATCTTTGATTAATGAATAGTATGTTTAACCTGTCATTTACTATGAGGCTGTTGAGGGTATGACTTTTTCAAAAGAAGGCATTAGCTTGGCTTGCGAGGACACTTCATGTTCTGTTGTGATGCAATGCTGGAAATTTGACACAGAAGAAGTCTTTAAGAAATATATGGGAAGCAGGGTTAAGAACCGTTTGCTTGATGCTGAAGGCACGGCGGAGTTCGTATCTCATTATGATTCTATTGCTACAACAGGTTTCGCTGAAAATGGGCTAAAAGATGTTTTTATCCGTGATTTACCTAAACAGGACTGGAGAATTGGTGAAGCTTTGGCTGAGTGCCTATTAGAAGATACTGGTGATATTCGATTTCCTTGGAACGGGTGCAGAGATCAAAAGGTTGAAGACGCTAGTCTTCCTGGTGCTGATTTGGTTGGTTTTAAGGGTAAGGATAGGAATGTGAGGTTTCTTTTCGGAGAAGTTAAGACTTCAGTTGATGCAAATAAGCCTCCTAATGTTATGTACGGGCGTTCAGGTATGACAAAACAACTGGAAAAATTGAAAACTTCTGAGTCTTCAAGAAAACTTCTTGTTCAGTGGTTGGGTTATAGAGCTAAAGATAAAGCATGGGATAACGACTACAAGACGGCAGTCTTGGCCTATGTGTCATGTGTGGATAAAGTTTATCTTCAGGGAGTTCTAATCAGGGATTGTTCTCCTGTTATCAAAGATTTAGAATCGAGAGGACATTCTTTGGATAGTGGCAAGCCTTCTGATATGGGGATAGGTCTCTGTGGTATTTATTGTTTGTGCAGTATCTCTGATTTCCCTGCTTTATTGGGAGGGGTGTCTTTATCATGAAGCAACATTGGATTTTTGATGCTTTAGGTGAAGAAAAGCTGAAACAGGCTAGGCAGATAGCTGACCAATATCTTGTTTCTTGCGCAATGAAGAATGTTTGTGGTTCTCAGACAGTGATTTCTGAAGATAAGCTGAAGACTATCGAAAAAGCTTTAGAAGCTCTTGAGTTGGCAGGCATTGATTTACAGGGCGTTGCTTTTGATCCTAAGAAGGATAAGCGTGACGACAGAGAATGTTTCCATTGGGTTTGTAGAGAAGCATTCTTTTTGATGCGAGCATTACCTCTTCCTAAAGATGAGATAGAAAGAGCAAAGCATGTGCTCAGGCTTATTTCTTTTGCATATCTGGGACAGCGGTGGGCTGATGTTAAGAGATGGCTTGATGAAACTCCTGCTGTTTGGGAAGTTAAATTAAAAGAGTCTACAGAATGGGACAAACGCCTATTCGGGGTTATCTATGATAGTTGGCTTTATCTTATAAGAAAAAAAGGATGGAGCGATTTAAACAAAGTTACAGAAAATATTGTCCGCTTAAGAGAAGAACAGAAACAATATGAGAAACAATATTTGAATGAGGATAAAAATGTTTCTGTAAAAGGTGCCGCTTGGGAAGTCGTTTCTTTATATCATTTGGCCAAAGCAACAGAACTTTTAGGCCAATACATGCTTCAAGGTACACCAAAGGAAATTCAGGAGCAACTTGATTTCCATTTTGAAAAAGGAATCTTTGGGAGCCAGAATGCCTTTTTAATGGAAATGGAAGTATTAATGAGATGGCTTCACTTGACTTCAAAACAGATGGCATTTAATTCACTTTGGATGGTCGTTGCCAGAGTCAATTCCAGAGTTAAGACTTACGTGGAGATTATTACTAAATCAAGCAAACCAATGTTTGAACTACTCCCTCCTCAGAGAGCTGCTATTCTTGAGCAGGGGTTACTTGAACCTGCGCATCGAGCTGTAGTTGTAGACATGCCTACTTCCAGTGGTAAAACTGCCCTTGCGGAATTTAGAATGCTCCAGGCTCTTAACCAATATCAAGACCAGCAAGGTTGGATTGCTTATGTTGTTCCAACCAGAACTCTCGTTAATCAAATCTGTGCGAGATTACGAAGAAATTTAGGGCATCCAAATTTGAATATTAAAATAGTCAAAATGAGTGGAGCTGTTGAGATTGATGGCTTTGAAGATGCGATTCTTGCAAAAGATTCTAAATTTGATGTTTTAGTTACGACTCCAGAAAAGCTTGATCTAATAATTCGTGATGACGTAGAGAAAAAAATGAATCGTCCTCTTGCATTAGTTGTGTTGGATGAAGCGCATAATATTGGAGACAAGGAGAGAGGGCTTAAAATAGAGCTTTTATTGTCTATTATAAGACGAGAGTGTAAAGATGCAAAATTTCTTTTGCTCACGCCATACATAAAGAACAGTGAGGAAGTGGCAGGTTGGTTAGACCCTGAAAGTCCCGGCACAATAAGTTTTGAACTTTTATGGCAGCCTAACGACAGAGTTGTGGGATATGTTTTCCCTGTCAAAGGCTCTCAGCCTAGAGAATGGAAACTTTCATATAAGACATTAATGACTTCTCATGCAACTATTGATTTGCCAGATCAGATTGCGCTAGGAGAATCAGAAACACCTTTAGATATCACTTGGTCAGATGTCAAGGGAAGTAAAACTTATATTACTGCGGCAGTATCAAATATATTCAAGAAACGAGGCGCGGTTATTGCAGTAGCCAGAATCATTAGGGATGCTTGGTCTTTAGCAAGGATGCTTTATGAGAATTCTTCTGATAAGCCAGTTTTAGATGAAAAAGTAAAACTTGTGCAACGATTTATCGCTGTTGAAATGGGAAATGATTTTGAACTCATAAAGATGCTAAATAGGGGCATTGGTGTTCATCACTCAGGACTATCCGATGAGATTAGGTTTTTAATGGAGTGGTTAACTGAAGAAGGTTTGATTGATGTTCTTGTTGCAACTACGACAATTGCTCAAGGGATCAATTTCCCAGTTTCTTCCATATTTTTGGCTTCTCTTTCTTATCCATGGACAAAAAGTATGCCCACGCGTGATTTCTGGAACTTAGCGGGCAGAGCTGGAAGATTTGATCAAGAGACCCTTGGAATTATAGGGATTACTGCTGAATCAAACGAAGAAGATATAAATAAAATTAAACAATTTGTCGGTCAAGCAGGAGAAAACCTGGTCTCTACGTTAGTAGGTCTTTACAAAGAAGCAACTAAAACTGGAGAGGTGCTCAATTTAGAACAATTAGTCTATATGCCTCAATGGTCGGCATTTGTTCAATACCTTGCGCACATCTACAGACAGAGTAAAGGGCTTACTGATTTTACTTCTAATGCTGAATTGATTATGCGACACACATATGGATATCAATGTATAAAGAAACAAGATCCGCAAGCAGCAAATGTAATAGTTCAAGCGGTAAAAACATATGCTAGAAAATTAAGCGATAATCCGGGATTGGTTACATTGGCAGATCAGACGGGATTTTCGCCAGAAGCGGTGGGTAGCGCTATTGTTCAATTGAAGGGATTAAACTTAAATCAGGAAATGTGGAATGCTAGCAATCTTTTTGGAGGAGATAAAAGCCCGCTCAAGAACCTCGTGGGAGTAATGCTTACCATCCCCGAAGTCAAAAATAGACTAGAAGAAGTTTCAGGCGCTCATGGACTCAAAAAAGAAATGATTGCATCAATTACTCGAGATTGGGTAAATGGCGCTACAATGGAACAACTCGCAAAAAAATACTTTATGCTTGAAGCTAATAAGAATTTTACCATTGCTTTGAGCGAATGTTGCAGCGCCATTTACGGAAAACTGACTAACTCTGCAACATGGGGTATGGCAGCGCTACAAAAACTTCCCAATTCAGGAATAGATTTTGAAAAACTTACAACTGAACAAAAAAGAATAATAAATAATCTTCCAGCTATGATTTATTATGGGGTCAGTTCAGAAGAAGCACTTGTAATGCGAATGAACTCTGTTCCGAGAAGCATCGCTGATAACACAGGTAAGAAATTTAAGACTGAAATCGGCTCTATTGATAATGAGAGTCCTGCTAAAGCTGCTGACTGGTTAAATAAATTGTCTGAAGAAGCTTGGCAGACAATTATCCCTGCAGGAGTTAAAGCCACAGGTAAAGATTATCAAATAATCTGGAAAAAATTTAACGGAATTGAATAAAAATGCTCGACATAAAAACACTTGAGTCATGGTTGTGGGATGGGGCGTGTAGTATTCGCGGGGCGGTGGATGCGCCGAAATTCAAGGACTACATTTTGCCGCTTATTTTTGTAAAGCGCATCTCAGATGTATTCGAGGATGAGCTTAAACGCTTGAGCGATGAGTTCGGTGATGAAAAGATCGCTCATGATTTAGCGCAGAAGGATCACAAGCTTGTCCGCTTTTTTATTCCCCGGTCTTCAACATGGCCTGAGATACGCAAAAAAACAAAGAATATCGGAGAAGAATTAACCGACGCTATCCGCGCAATTGCCAAAGAAAACCCAAAATTGCAGGGCGTAATTGATATTGTTGATTTTAACGCCAAGGTTAGCGGGCAGAGGATTATTGATGATGGGAAGCTGAGTCAGTTCATTGAAGTTATTAGCCGTCACAGAGTCGGATTAAAGGATGCTGAACCGGACATTCTTGGAAGAGCTTACGAATATCTTTTACGTAAATTCGCTGAAGGGCAAGGCCAGAGTGCGGGCGAGTTTTATACTCCCAAAGAAGTGGGCTGGGTGATGGCGTATTGTCTTGACCCGAAGCAGGGGCAGGAGGTGTATGACCCGACATGCGGTTCGGGCGGGCTTCTTGTTAAATGTCAGCTTGCTTTAAAAGAAAAAGAAAAGAAAATTTCAAAGCCGCTTCATCTTTACGGGCAGGAACAGAACTATGTTACCTATGCCATGGCCAAGATGAATATGTTTATCCATGATATGGAAGGTGATATTGCTATCGGTGATACTCTAATAAGCCCGAAGTTTCTTGATGGAAGCGCGCTTAAAAAATTCGACCTTGTGGTTGCCAATCCTATGTGGAATCAGGATGGTTATGACACGCAGTTTTATGAAGGGGATACATTTAGCCGTTTTGACTCAGGCTATCCTCCGGCAGGATCAGCTGATTGGGGTTGGGTCCAGCATATGTTCACATCCCTTAATGATAACGGACGCGTAGCTGTAGTTCTTGATACAGGAGCGGTTTCCCGCGGTTCAGGCAATCAAGGCTCAAACCGTGAAAAAGATATTCGTAAAAAGTTTGTGGACAACGACTGGATTGAAGCAGTGCTTTTACTTCCCGAAAACCTTTTTTATAACACCACTGCACCGGGTATTGTGCTTTTCCTGAATAAAAATAAGCCAAAAGAAAAGAAAAACAAAATCATGCTCATCAATGCCTCGCTTGAATTTAAAAAAGGCAGACCAAAGAATTTTATCCCTGACGACAAGATTAAGAAAATTGCCAAGGTGTTTCACGACTGGAAAGATATAGAAAAGTTCGTCAAAATCATCGCCAAAGATGAGGCAGCTAAGAATGACTATAACCTGAGTCCATCTCGTTATGTTGGTAACGGACAGGACGAAGAATACCGGGATGCGGAGGAGATTCTCATTGAACTTGCTGAGCTCGAACAAGATCGTGCCAAGACGGACAAAGAACTGAACAGCATATTAAAGAAGATTGGATATAAGGGATTTTTGAAATGATGGATTCCTCAGTTCAGATAGAAAATACGTTGTTGGAACAATGCGATCATACTACTCTTGCAAACGAAGAGCTATTCGAATATTTGAATGGATTATGGAGAGGTAAAAAGCCACCATATGTAAATGTCAAAGTATTGCGGAATACAAATTTTAATAATGATGGGACGCTTTCTTTGGAAGATGTGGCTGAATTGCCTGTCGAAGAGAAACAGTTTAGAATAAGAAAATTAGTAGCTGGAGATATTATTTTAGAACGTTCGGGCGGCGGCCCTAAACAGCCTGTTGGCAGGGTTGTATTTTTTGATTTGCCTCAAGAAGATTATTCGTTCAGCAATTTTACTACCTGCATCAGAGTTAAAGATTGGGAAGTCCTCAATCCAGAATTTCTTTTGTACTATCTTCTTAGTTTTTATAATCAAGGTAATACCAATGAATTACAGCAAAGAACCACGGGTATACGTAATCTAAATTTTTCAGATTATAAGAAGATAGCGATCCCTTTGCCTATGATTAAAGAGCAAACCTCAATTATTTTTGTGCTAAGAAAACTCCAACAAGCCATTGCTCAACAGGAACAAATCATCACCAAAACCAAAGAGCTAAAACGGTCGCTGATGCACCGGCTTTTTACCTATGGTTTACGGGGCGAGGAGTTGAAAGAGACGGAGATAGGGTTGATGCCGAAAAGCTGGGTAGTGAAAAGAATAGAAAATATTGTTGAAAAAACTAGTCAAAAAGATATGAGAAAAAAACCAGATGTTCAGTTTAAGTATATTGATGTTTCCAGCATATCAAATGACAGTTTTAAAATAACTGGAAGCACAACTTATAAAGGTTCCGAAGCTCCAAGTCGGGCAAGAAAGATTGTCAGGGTTAATGATGTTCTATTTGCTACTGTTCGGCCGACGTTGAAAAGAATTGCTTATGTGGGAAATGAATTTGATGGTGAGATATGCTCAACGGCTTTTTGTATACTTCGAAGCGTTTCGACATTATCCAGTAGATATTTGTATTATTGTGTACAACGCGATAGTTTCATTGAAAGTCTCGGCAAGTTGCAGAGAGGCGCAAGTTACCCAGCCATCACCGACGGGAATATAAAAGATCAGCTTATACCATTTCCGACGAGTGAAGAACAAAAGGACATTGCTGATATTCTAAGGGATATCGATAATAAAATTGATCATGAGACAGCAAAAAAAGATATGTTGCAGGAATTATTTAAGTCTATGCTTCAACTTCTCATGACCGGTCAAGTCCGGGTCAAGGATATTGATTTTGGAGAAGCCTGTGAATAAGATTCTCGACGCACTGCGGAGAGAATTTCAGGAGAAAAGAAATGAGTAAAAAACCAACGATTAAAAATAACAAATGCTACTTAAAAATTAAATCCATTCTGGAAGAAGCCCGACACAGCGTCTATAGACATGTCAATTTCGTTATGGTTCAAGCGTATTGGAATATCGGCAGGGTTATTGTTAAGGAAGAGTTAAAAGGTAAAAGCAAAGCTGAATATGGAGAGTATCTTTTAAAGGAACTTTCAATACGTCTAACCAAAGATTTTGGAAAAGGTTTTACTGAAACGAATTTGCGGTATATGCGATTGTTTTACCTATCATTCGAGATTGTGAACGCAGCGCGTTCACAATCTTTGCCTGACAAAATTCATCACGCACTGCGTGATGAATCTGTATCTACTCAAAAAGATGACGCAGTGCGTCGAGAATTACCAGTGGTTCGTCCGGAGCTATCATGGACACATTACCGTCTGCTCCTTAAAGTAGATCGACCTGATGTTCGTAAATTCTATCTGGATGAGTGCATAGACTCAAACTGGAGCACACGGCAATTGGAGAGGCAAATCAACTCTTTTTATTATGAGCGTCTTCTGGTAAGCAAAAATAAGAAACCTGTTAAGCGTGAGGCTGACATGCGGGCAAAAGAACTGTCTGTATCTCCTGAAGAACAGATTAAAGATCCGTATGTTCTAGAATTTTTAGGATTAAAAGAAATCTCCTATCTTAAGGAAAGACGGCTTGAACAAGCGCTGATAGATCATCTACAAAAATTTCTTTTGGAACTGGGACGCGGTTTTTCTTTTGTCGCCAGACAGATGCGCATATCCACCGAAACACAGCATTTTTATATTGACCTCATTTTTTATAATTATCTTCTCAAGTGTTTTGTCATCATTGATCTTAAAACCAGTAAATTGACGCATCAAGATATTGGCCAGATGGATATGTATGTCCGTATTTTTGAGGATAAAATGAAGCAGCCCGGAGATAATCCCACCATTGGTATAATTCTTTGTACGGAAAAAGACGCAACCGTCGTTAAATATTCTGTGCTTAAAGACAGCAGGAAAATATTCGCTTCAAAGTATAAGCTCTATTTGCCAAGCGAAAAAGAGTTGAGGGATGAAATTGAGCGGGAAAAACAGATATTAAGGTTATCTTTTGAGAAAAATAAATGAGCGAACAAAGCGCTGTGCAAAATCCATTAATAAAATACGTCTCTGAAAAGGAGATTGGTTGGGAATATGTAAACCGTGATCAAGCGGTAGAGCTTCGCCGCGGTGAAACAGGTCTTTTATTCTACGATATGCTTAAGGAACAGCTTGTAAAACTTAATCCCGGCATTGTGGATGAAGCAAAGGCGGAGGGTATCATCAAGGAATTGGAGAACGTCCGTTCAAGCATTGAGGGTAACAGCGACGTTTTACGATACTTGAAAGGTGAGAAAAGCGTTTATCATGAGCGTGAGAAGCGCGAGGTCAATATCAAGCTGATTGATTTTAATTTTAAGAATATCGCGAATAACAGATTCCACGTTACCGATGAGTGGCAGTATACCAATGGCACTTACAGAAACCGGAGTGATGTAATCCTGCTTATTAACGGAATTCCGGTGATTATCGTAGAGACAAAAGGCGCACATAAAAAAGAAGGTATTGCCGAAGGAGTTGACCAAATTCGCCGGTATCACCGCGAAACGCCTGAGTTTATGACGCACAATCAGATTTTTGACGTTACACATATGCTTGATTTTTACTATGGGGTGACGTGGAATTTAGATCGAAAAGGGCTTTTTAACTGGAAGGATGTTGAAAAGGGCAATTTTGAGAAGAAGGTTAAAACGTTTTTTAACCGGGATAGAATTTTAAAATTTATCAAGGATTACATTATCTTTTTCCGTAAGGATGACGTTCTTTTTAAGATTATCTTGCGCCAGCACCAGACCCGGGCGGTAGAGAAGGTTATTGAACGAGCGAAGGATAAGGTAAAACGAACCGGTCTTATCTGGCACACCCAAGGTTCGGGAAAAACCTTTACCATGATTGTGGCGGGTGAGAAGATTTTGAAAGAGCCGCTTTTTGAAAAGCCTACCGTTATTATGCTGGTTGATCGCAACGAGCTTGAGAGCCAGCTTTTCCGCAACCTTGATGCCTATGGGTTTAAAGATGGCGAAGGCATGGAGATTGCTGATTCCAAGAAGGATTTGGAAAAACTTCTTGCCTCAAATTATCGCGGGCTTATTGTTTCCATGATTCATAAGTTTGAGCACATGAAAAAAGACATTAATAAGCGCGACAATATTTTCGTTCTAATTGACGAAGCCCACAGAACAACAAGCAGCGATTTGGGAAATTACTTAGTGGCCGCGCTTCCTAATGCGACCTATTTCGGATTTACCGGTACTCCCATTGACAAAATTCTTTACGGCAGGGGAACGTTCAAGGTATTTGGCAAAGACGATGAGAAGGGATATCTTGATAAATACACGATCGCTGAATCCATAGAAGACGGCACGACCGTGCCTTTGCATTATGCGCTTGCCCCAAGCGAGATTCGCGTGCCTCAGGATATGCTGGAGAAAGAATTTTACGCGCTTATGGAACAAGAAGGCGTAACTGACATTGATGAACTCAATAAACTGCTTGAGCGCTCGGTGAACTTACGAAATTTTCTCAAGTCCGATGAACGAGTGCAAAAAGTAGCTGAATTTGTTGCCAAGCATTATCGTGAAAATGTCGAGCCTATGGGTTATAAGGCTTTTCTTGTGGCTGTGGATCGCGAGGCGTGCGCGCTATACAAGAAAGAGCTTGATAAACATTTGCCTTCGGAATATTCCACCGTTGTTTATTCAAAAGGCCATAACGATACAGACATGCTTACGCAACATTATTTAACCGAAGATGAAGAAAAACGGCTTAAGGGTAAGATCTTCCCGAAGAAAGAAACACTTCCCAAAATTCTTATTGTGACGGATAAGCTTTTGACTGGCTACGACGCGCCCATTCTTTATTGTATGTACCTTGATAAGCCGATGAAGGATCACACACTATTGCAGGCAATCGCCCGGGTTAACAGGCCGTATGAGGATGATGAAGGATTGAAAAAGCCGTCCGGGTTTGTTCTCGATTTTGTGGGGATATTCGAAAAGCTTGAGAAGGCATTGGCGTTTGATTCGGATGTGATCGGAAGCGTCATTCAGAATATCGGCGTGTTAAAGGAAGCTTTTATTTCAATTATTATCAATAACGCCAAAGAATACGAGCGGTTTATTCAAGGCAGGATGGATGACAAAGTGATTGAGCAAGCGGTTGAGTATTTTACGGATAAAGACAAGCGTGAGGTCTTTTATAAGTTCTACAAACAGCTTGAGATGTTATATGAGATCATTTCGCCTGATAAAGACCTCAGGGATTATATGGATAAGTATCTGAAGCTATCATCCTTATATACGATTATCCGTAATGCTTTTTCCAAGAGGGTTGTGGTGGATAAGGAGCTCATGCGAAAAACTCAGATGCTTGTTCGTAAAGCGGTTGAGAATTATGACATACCTAAGCCGTATAAGATTTATGAGATTAAGGAAGACACATTGCAGGCATTAAAAAAGGACGATGATTCGGATAACACAAAAGTTATTAACTTACGAAAGAGTATTGAGAAGTTTGTGTTGGATAACGAGGATTCGCTTCCTTATCTGATTTCCATCGGTGAGCGGGCTGAGGTGGTTGTCGAGTTGTATGACGACCGTCAAATCTCGACGCAGGAAGCTTTATCTCGGCTTGAGAAGGTTATCGAAGAGATTAACCAAGCTAAAAAAGAACAGGCTGAGAAAAATTTTGACGCTCAGAAATTCACCGTATATTGGATCCTTAAAAAAGATGAGATAGAAAATGCTGATGGGTTAGCGGTGCAAATTGATGGCGCGTTTAGCCAAAACCCTCACTGGCGGGAGAACGCGAAAGAGGCGCGGGAATTGACTGCGAGTTTATATAAGATTCTTCTCAAGACGATAGATAAAGATAAGGCAGTCGGGCTTGTGGATAAGATATTGAAAATCGGGAGATAGCCGATGTCCGGTGTTTTGACCCCGTTAGAGAAATTTATAAATAACAAAGGTCAACATGATGTTAAATAAGAACGCTAATTATACCAAAAACCCAGTTAATCGAGATTGTTCTCTAACGGGGTTGATGAATAATAGCAAGATTGAGGCAAAGGAGCTTAAATCCATTGTGTGGGATTGGGCGATTAAGCTTAAGGTTACACCCAAAGAAATACATTTAAGGCCGATGAAGACAAAATGGGCATCCCTTTCGGGAAGCGGCCGTCTTACATTTAATTCTGAGCTTCTTGAGAAGCGCAGGAATTTGATAGATTACGTTGTGTTACATGAACTTCTTCATATAAAAGTGCCGAATCATGGCAAGTTGTTTAAGAGTCTTATGTTCGCGTTTTTGCCTGATTGGGAGAAGTGTAGTAATCAGTTAAAAGAGCCATTATGATTGAAACGAAAAAGCCAAGTTATATTGGGCATCGCCAAAGAATAAAGGAAAAATACGAAAAATCGGGGATAGATGGCTGGCTGGATTATGAAGTGCTGGAATTAGCTTTGTCTTACGCAATTCCCCGTAAGGATACAAAATCTATCGCCAAAGAATTGTTATCACGTTTTAAGACTATTAATGGCGTGCTGAACGCTGATCAAAAAAACCTTACGCCTATTTCAGGTATTTCAACACACACCGCATTGTTTCTAAGTTTTCTGAAGGATGTCGCGATCCTTTACGCGAAGAACGGATTACATAACAGAGATTTACTTGCATCGCCGCAGGTCGTCTACGATTATTTGAAAGTGTCTTTAAAAGGTGCGGTGAATGAGGAGTTCAAAATACTTTTTTTAGACAACATGAATCAGTTAATTATTGTCGAGACATTCAAGACTGGTACGGTTAATCGATCTGTGGTTTATCCGAGAAGGGTCGTTGAGAGAGCGCTCTACAACCATGCGGTAGGCGTAATTATCGCGCATAATCATCCATCGGGATCATTACAGCCTTCGCAGGATGATCGGAAGATAACCAAAGCCATAAAAGAAGCGCTTAAGACAGTGGATATTACTTTGCTGGATCATATTATCATTGGGAATAACGACTATTATAGTTTTAGAAATAATGATGTTGATGTTTAATTACAAAGTACACGAGTTAAATTATGAAAAGATATAAAATCTTTATCAGTATGCTGTATGAAAGGACAGCTCTATCCAAGCTTCCGGAAGAAACCATTAAAATGCAGTTAAAGGAGTTGCGCGAGCAGGACAAAATGACGCCAGAAATGGTATTTAAGGATCCGTATGTGCTGGATTTTTTTAGGAATCCAGATACCATTTTCACGGGAAATAATGGATTCCGTGTCAAGCACGGAATGACAGAAATATAATAGGAATGACAAGATGATAATGAAAATCGAAGATAGTGAAGAATTTTATAAAAAGATTATCGAAACCTTAAACAACGGTCGGATCATCGCCATTCCCACGGATACGGTCTATGGGCTCGCGGTCAGCGCCAGTGACGCCGCTGCCGTATCGAAACTGCAGGACCTGAAAAAAAGGGAATCCAAACCGTTCACCATTTTTGTTTCCAAAAGCATTATCAATACGTACGCGGTCGTGGTCAAAAAGAAGATCATTGACTACTTTCTGCCGGGACCGGTCACGGTGATTTTACGGAAAAGTGAGGAGCTGGCGCTGCCGGGGATAGGGGAAAAGATCGGCATACGGATACCGCAGACCGAATTTGTGCTGAGACTGCTCAATGTATTTCAAAAGCCCCTGGCCGTGACCAGCGCTAATGTAGCCGGAGATGAGCCGCTGCGGACCGCGTCCGAGATCGTAGCACGTTTCCCAGACCTGGGCATTGTGGTCGACGCCGGGGAAATCGGTACAACGGCTTCGACCGTGCTCGATCTAACGACCACGCCCCTGACCGTGTTGAGAAAAGGCAAGATTCCGATCCTGGAAGTTGAAAAGATCTATGGCCGGCGTGTACGCATGGGACCGGGACTGAAGGTCAACGTGCTGTTCGTCTGCACCGGTAATTCATGCCGGAGCCCGATGGCGGAAGCGTTATTAAGGACCATGATCGATCCCCGGCATGCGGAAGTCAGATCTGCGGGTACGAACACCGTTGCTGGCCAGCCGGCGTCGGCATTCGCGCAGCAGATCGCGGCCGAGTTCAAGGGCTCCCTGGGCCCGCATCAGAGCCGGGAATTAAGTCCGGATCTGATCCAGTGGGCTGACCTGATCCTGGTCATGCAGTATAAACATTACCAGGCGGTCACCGAATTCGCGCCTGATGCCGTGGCCAAGACTTTCCTGCTTAAGGAATACAAACATCGTTCCAGGAATAACGAAGTCAGCGATCCGATCGGGAAGGACATCGATGCGTACCGCGACACGGCGCTGGACATGTATCCATCCCTGAAGATCCTGGCAAGGGATATCGAGAAGAGGTACTTGAAATGATAAATTCTAAATACGAAGCACTAAACTCTAAACAAATCCAAAATCTTAAATCCAAATGTTCCAAACCAAGTTTCGGATTTTGGTCATTGGGATTTAGGGTTTGCATATAACGGAGTTTATATACCATGAAGGTCATTCTCGCCGGTTATAATCTTGACGCCCAGACAATAAAAGAGTTGAGCCGGGGTAAGAAAAAGTTACCCCTGACGCCGGAGACGATCTCCGCGGCATACGCGCGGATAAGCCGGAGCCCGAAGTCCGTACCGGATCTGCGCGATGAGGCGCGGCATGAAGTCGCACGGGCGCGTCGGTCTAACCGGCGGATAATTTTTGAAATGTCCCATCATTCGGTCGCCGAACACGCGGTGTTCAACTTTGATATCATCGGCATATCGCGGTACGCGGTCGAGGAACTGGAAAAATTCCGTTTGTGCTCTTACACGGAGAAATCACAGCGGTACGTGACCCTTAAAGGCGACTATGTGATCCCCGCAGAACTGACCGACCCGCAGGTGGTCAGTGTTTACAAAAGGATGATCAAGTCACAGAACGATTGCTATCAGGAACTCTATCAAAAGCTTAAGCTATGGAACTTCGTCAAGCACGCATCTATGGCGCGGCGCCAGGAATGCCATCGCACACTCGAGAACTGGGCAAAGGAAGACGCGCGGTATGTCCTGTCGCTCGCCACCCAGGCTCAGCTGGGCACGACCATCAATGCCCGCAACCTGGAGCTGATGATCCGGCGGTTCGCATCGCACCGGCTGGCCGAACTGCGCGGGCTCGGCGAAAAGTTGTTCAAACCCGCAAAAGCCATCGCGCCTTCGATCATATTGTTCTACCAGGCCAACGACTACGACCGCAAGACCTATCAGGAGCTTGCCGAATATGCAGACAAAATTTGGGGATATGGGGATAATAAAGAACGGGGATTGGTGGATGGGGGGATAAGGGGATATAAAGATAAAGAAGTGAAACTGGTGAGCTGCACGCCACAGGGTGATGAGAAAATACTGGCCGCTCTGCTCTTCAGGGTGAACAGGCGCAGCTATGCAGACTGCCTGGTGAAAGTGAAGAAAATGAGCACTGAGAGAAAATTTGAAGTGCTAAAGCAGGCATGCCGATACATGGAGCTCTATGATACGACGCCGCGGGAATTTGAATTCGCCGGCCTGACATACGAGCTAATAGTTTCGGCCGGCTGCTTTGGCCAGCTGAAGCGCCACCGGCTGGCTTCTATGGTAACCCTGGATTACGATCCTGATCTCGGGGTGACCGTGCCTGTATCGGTCGTTGAGATCAAAGCGCAGCGGAGATTTATGGAAATTATCGACCAGACCGAATCCGTGTACGGCAAGATCGAAAAAAAATACCCGGGCATCGGCCCCTATATTCTGACCAACGCGCACCGCAAGCGCGTCCTGGTGACGATGAACCTGCGGGAACTATATCACATGTCGCGCCTGCGACAAGACCCGACCGCCCAATGGGATATCAGGAATATCACGCGGCAGATGGTCATGCTGGCGCAGCGCCGTATGCCTGTGACCGGATCCTTGCTCTGCGGGAAGACCGACTACCCGTCGGTCTACAAGGGGATCTTTGGGAAATATCCGAAAATAAAAGAAGTGCCGCCGGTCCAGTAAGAACATCTGCACCCATGGATTCATGGAAATTTCTTTACAAACAAAATACTGAAATTTCATACGAAGAAACCAAGAACATACCCCATGGGTTGTCTTTTGTAGTAAACTGACATTGGGACAAATGCAATTTATTAATGAAAGAGTTACTATTGAATGTTGCGACAAATTTAAATAATGCGACATTTTGACGCATATTATAGTCAATCTATTTTAGTTATTCCTTGAAATATCAGTATGTTAATCTGGTACGAATTTTGCTTAATAAATTCTTATAAAAAATTAATGATGAGTAGACAAATGGGATCACCCATTTGCGGCAAGTACAAAGTGAGAGAAGTAGATCCTTGACTTATGGATAATTGTACAATATAATGAAGTGGTATTTACATTGTAAACGGGATAATCCCGAAAAAAACAAGGAGGAAAAATGAAAGTTGCAGGAACAAGTAAAGTACTGGGTTTAATCCTAGTCGTAATAGGCATGACATGGGCACAAGGATATTCAGTGAGTCGACCTGAGTTTCATGGCGGAAGTCCACCTGCGAAAATTGTGACTAGCTTGGGCGCACAACTTTCAATTCCGTTCATGCCTAAAACAGGAGAAGTATTTGAAGTTACTCTAACGGTCCAGTGCAATAATGATTTTGAGAATATTCATTTTGGTCCGGACTACACTGTAAAATTTTTTGGAAGCGAGGGAGTTGAAATAATAAGTGGAAAAGAACACAAATTCTTTGGCTGTATGCATAAAGGAGATGTTAAAGAATTTAAGGCAAAAATGATAATTAAGAAATCCGATCCAAGAATAAATATATATGGCGGTATTTCAGATCAAATATGGGGACCTCAGGGCATAGGTTTCGATTTATTTCTTATCGATAACAAAACTGCACAGTACGGTACGAAAATCGAACAAGAGAGTAAATTACCAGTTGAGTATCGATATGATCCAATCGTCGGTTCATTTACTTGCACGCCAAGCCAGAATCCCGCGCCGGTTGAAGAAAACAGAAGGATAATCAACACGATGAAGCAATTAGAGCCTGCACTAAGTGATTCTGAAGCATTGCTTCTTCATTCGGAGATGTATAAGGTTGGAATCCCCAAAGGTGCAGCGATATGGGATTCTCTGAACCAACACTGGATTGACAAAGGGATATTTGAATACTATCTGAAAGACGGGTGGTACAATGCGTTACAGCAAGGGACGCTCGAACAATGGCGGGAGGATGAAAAAAGAAAGATTGAAAACGAAGGGAAGGGGGGCAGTATCAACTTTTTTCGTGGTGATAGTGATAATCGCGGGCGTTTTGATGATCCTCCTGCTGATAGTGTTGCTAAAACATTTGATGGGAAGTGGCGATTCAAAGATCAAAAATACGACAAAACCAATGGATTGTTAGCCGATGCTGACAAAAAAGCGATTAATGGCGCCCGGGCAAGAGTCTTGGCTTGTTATACATGTCATGGCGCTCACTCTATACTTTCACGCCAATGCACTACTGATACCACGGGATACTTCAGTGTGACAATGAATATAGCTGATGCCTGTACTTTAGGCAAGGCTTATGCCATAGTATATCCCTGTGGTGGAGGAACCGATACTGCATATCCGATGATCAAAGTTTCAGATCCCACTCCAACATCATGGCATTACAACAAAGACCCGCTGGATACGACATTATATGTGATAAAAAACATGTATTACGAAGAATTTTATTCCACTTCAACACCTATACATTTCGATTCCGTTTATGCTGATACATATCCTGAAGTTGCGCAACCCCAAAGTGGTTGCATCAACATATACGAAACCTATCTCCATGCACGGACATTTATGGATCCGGCACCAACAAGATCTTTAAGGTGTCTGTGGGAACCCGGTTATTCTGCTTGGACTGGTATGGATAGTTTAGTCTTAGATACAGTTTGGATAAATGGGAACAACAATATTGAAGGAGGTTCCGATGAATGGGACGATGATGTTCTTTTGCATGAATTTGGACACTATGTAATGGATTTTTACACGCAAAAGCCAGATTCTTCTATCGGTGAACACGTATGGCCGTGGTCATATTCCGATAAACCGGGAATTGGCTATAGTGAGGGATGGGCGCATCTTTTTTCATGTCGTGCAAGAGTAGGCTCAAATACTGATACTTTAATAATTAATACCGCACAAGGTATCGGTGGTGATTCTGTTTATATGTGGAATAATATTGAAAGTCCCTTGATCGCTAGTGATTTTCAGCCTGATACGTTTATAGGCGGTCCCTGGTGTGAAGGTGCGGTTGCAGGCGCTTTGTGGGATGTATATGATTCTCATAATGAAATTCCCTATGATTCTTACCCGGATTCTCTATATGGTATTTGGTTTCCAGACACAGCATTGGCCGATTCTCTATCGATGGGTTTTGATGAGATTTGGAATGTATTTGACAATTATGATCCCGTTGGTCTAGCGGATACAAATTGTCAGACCGTCTTCCATTTTCGATCCGGCTGGAACTATTATAACTACGACCATGCATTTGCTTTGAACCAGATTTATTTACACCATAGAATCCGCGACAGCATACCGGCCAAGCCCACAGGTCTATCCGCTGCCCGGGAAGGCTATGCGGTACGTTTGTACTGGCATAAAAATGCGGAAACCGATTTGAAAGGATACCGGTTGCACAGGCGAAGCAAATACACAATAGGTTTCCCACCGCCGCCTTGGAGTACATGGGCTATGATCGCGGAAAAGAGCGCACCCAATGATACGACTCATCTTGACCAGACAGTACAGAATCTATACCGGTATCAGTATAAGGTTGCGGCATATGATTCGCTGGGCAATGAATCGCCGTTTTCCGATAGTGTTGAAATCCTGGACAATTGGGGTAACAATCCAGATGGTATGGAGACTTTTTGTTTCGTGCCCACGGTCGTAACGGAGAAGAATGATATGGTCATAACCATATCAAAAGATTTTAACAATTGTGTGCTATCTGTTTATGATTGTTATGGTCGGTTAATCAATAAACGGCAGCTGAAGACAGCACAATCGGGTAACGTGAAATACAACCTGGTTGATACACAGGGCCGGACTCTATCCGGCGGTGTGTATTTTCTGTCAATAACCAGCAGCGATATGGCAAAATCAGTAGTGAAAAAATTCGTAATTTTGCGGTGAACCTGCCGGATTACTCATTGAATAATCGTAGTTGAATAAGTTAAATACTTCTATTCTATAATTTGTTTAGTTTCTTTATCGCTGTCGTCGAAGAGACTCTATTTCTCAAGGTTTCTGCAAGAACTACCACAATTATTTTATGATAATTATTTTCGTTGTGTAATCATCCATGCCCGCCGCCGCTTTAACAAAGTAAATTCCGCAGGCTAGAGGCGGTAATTTAAAGACATGCGCGCCTGCACCGTAAGTACGGCGGATTGTTTCCAAACACTGGCCTGCAGGGTTGTAGATCTTTACTATTACCTCAGATGCCTGGTTGAGTCTGAGATGCATAACCGGATTCCGCGAGAGTGTCGGCATCACATTGAAAAAAGCGTTGGCGGGTTGAATCACCAGTCGGCTGCTGCTTTCTTTCACCATGTATTCAAGAGGATAGACCGGCATCCTGATGCGGGACGGCAGGTCGCTGGAACAATAGACGGTCTGGCGGGCGGTCAGGGTGTTTGGATCATCGCGGCGGAAAGGCGCTCCGGTATTGGGATTTTTTTCAAAGCGCGGATAGTTCGATGATGAAACGATCACCCGTATCCGATGACCGGCATTGAAGACCTGCGCGGTCGACCACAGGTCGATCGAGAACGTGTCGGGCTGACCGGGAACGAGCGAGTCCTGGATATCGAGCCCGTGCCGGTGCCGCGCCATCATTATATTATCGGTCACTAGGTAGGATTGTCCGTCAGGATAAACGTCCGTGATCCTCACCGTCCAATCCGTATCAAAGCGGTTCGAGGCGGCATACAAGACCGCCTGCAGTTTGCCGATCACGGCCACGGGCGCGGTCAGGACCGGTGTCGTATACACCAGCACGTCGGGCCGGCCTTCAATGGGGTTCTGGTTGATCGGTCCGTAACCGGTGGAAAGACCAATGTATTCCCGGCCGCCATAGGTCGGGCACGGGTCCTGCGGGTCGTACGCGAAAGTATCATGAACACCGGCCTGGTTCGGCGGAAAGGTATCGCACAGGTTGCCGCTATGGAGATAGAGGTTTTTGTACAGCACTGCGGGCAGGGGCCACGTATCTGCCTGCACCCACCGATTCCAGTTGGTGGTGTCCTGGGTCTCGCAGTCGCCCATGAGGTAGAACAGGACCTGTGGTTCCAGGGCGGGCGTGCTGTCCTTGAGCCAGTAGTTGTACCAGTCGAACATCATGAGGTAGAACTCGGTCTGGTTCATGTTAGCGTTGGCCGGGTACACGAGATCGCCCTGATATTGCGAACCCCAGGAGCTGTGTCCCCATGGTCCAATAAAAAGCCGTTGGTTATGGAACCGCGCCTGCAATTGCGGAAAAGCGTCAAGCTGTCCATCCAGAAAAATGTCATACCATCCGGTAATGTGAAAGATCGGGCACGAAGCCGAATCCCAACGCGCGGTCAGGTCCACGTACGACCACATAGTATCGTAGTCGGGGTGATTGCATATCGAGTCGATGAGCCAAGGAGTGCCCATGCTGTTAAGCCAGGTTTCGGTCAGGGCTTTTCTGAACTCACCGCCGTTGAAAGCCGTATAATGGTACATGCTGGGTGAGGCCACCATCGGAACACAGCAGGTAAGGTGAGCCGGTCGAGCTCCGGCCGCCAGGTACTGGGTAATACCGTGAGCCGATCCGCCGAACATGCCGGTCCTGCCATTGGACCATGACTGCTGGCTTATCCATTCGATGCAGTCGTAACCGTCCTGGAGCGGACCCCAGCCATCGGTCAGAAAGAACATTGGTTCCCCTTCGGAATCGCCTGTGCCCCGCAGGTTCTGGACGATAAAAACATAACCGAGGTAATCCGTTATGTAGGAAATGGTACCCGTATCCCAGTACCGGCTATACGGCGTCCGCTGCAGGACCGAAGGCCAGGGCGGCGTCGAGGTCTGCGGATAATAGAGGTCGGTGCCCAGCCTAACGCTGTCGCGCATCACCACGCCGGCGCTGTCCTGAATGTAGCCTGAAAGCATGGTCATAGTCAGGTATAAGATCATGGATACACGCATGAAGATCATTACTTCCTCCTCGCCTTGGGGGGGATAGTCCGAAAATACTTTCCGGCCGCCATCTGTTCGGCTTTTTTCTTGGATTTTCCAAGACCGACCGCTTTTTTCCTGCGGTTAATGACCAGCGCGATGTGGAATATCCGCCGATGAGCCGGCCCTTCTTCGTCGATCACTTTGTAGCTTATGGTTTTCCGGTGACGCATCGCCCAGTTGTTCAGGAGCGATTTGAAATCCTTGACCCCGGTCATTTTTCGGCAAAGGATCCTGGTCCGGACAAACCGGCGCGCATTTTCCAGACCCTGATCAAGGTATATTGCGCCGATGAGCGCTTCCAGCACGCCTGTAATGTTCGATCTTTTGGTCCGTCCGCCCGTGGCTTCCTCGCCCGGGTCCATGATCAGCAATTTGCCGATTCCGAGTTTTTTGCCGATGATATGGAGCGCGTCTTCGCTGGTATAGCTTTTTTTCATCTCGCTAAGCTGGCCCTCATTGCAGTGAGGGAGTTTTTTGTAAAGATGCTCGCGGACCAGCAGTTCGAGCACCGCATCGCCGAGGAATTCGAGGGTTTCGTTCGACTTGTGGGTTTTCCGGCACTGGGGGCAGGATGAATGCCGGAGCGCGCGCCTGAGGATCCGGGGATCGTTGAATTTCAGTTTGAGGTCTTTTGGACCGTTAATCAAGCGCCGTGACCGCGTCGATCTCAACGAGGGCTCCTTTGGGCAGGGAAACGACGAAAACCGTGGATCGGGCCGGAGGAGTGTCATTGGCGTTAAAATAAGTCGCATACACTTCGTTCATGGCAGTAAAATTTTCGGCGTTCGTCAGGTAAACTGTGGTTTTTACCGTCATTGACATAGAACTATTACCGGCCTCGATCACCGCTTTGACATTTTCAAGTACCTGCCTGGTCTGTTCTTTGATCCCGCCTTCGATGAACTTGCCCGTCGCCGGCACTATCGGTATCTGCCCCGCGGTGAAGAGAAAACCGTTAACGGCGATGGCTTGCGAATAAGGTCCGATCGCCTCGGGCGCGTTCTTTGTTTTTATCAAGGTCTTCATTGTTCGCTCCTTCATGCTCGCGATAAGGAAATATTTATCTGTCAGGCCCGGCTGGTGCCAGAGTTACAACGCCGTTCTTGCGCAGGTACCGGGAGGGACCGATGGAAAACCACGCGGAGTCGGCGCTGGGAACCTTTGCCTGGTATACGAGCCAGCCAGGCATCCCTGTGTTCTCCATGATCGCGCGGCCCAAGTCATTATCCATAAACCCGCCCAGTTTGATCCGGTAAAAGCCCGGTGCCATGGAATCAATAATGGCTGGTATATCCTGCTGTACAAGGCGTTCCAGTGCCGCGCTGGCGTTTTCCGGTTTTGAAAAAGCCGCGAATTGTATGTACCATAGCGAGTCATTCCCCGGTACCATGACAACCGGAGGCGGCAGTGGCAAAACCCAGTTTTCGACCAGTGGCATCAGTAACGTTGTATCACTGCTCAGCAGGTATACTGATTGAGAGCGCGTGAAGCCGGCGCTGGAAAGATCATCGAGCGGCGTGGTTCTTTTAATACCGGCAATACCCGTGAGATCAGGGTCAGACCGCAGCCATTGAGGTCTGAGCGTCAGTGGATTTACGTACAGCAGCCCAAACCGCGTCAGGAAATGAAAATTGGAAAAACTCATATTGTCGTTGGCGAAGACGGGCTGGAAGTCATTCAGTGTTCCATCCTTGCCGATCCAGAAAATGCCATCGGTGTTATAGAATAGATATCCGGCGGCCTTTGGATAGGGCGAAAACGCCGCCGCATGGACCGGTACTTTTGTCTGATGCAGCCGTTTCAGGTTCAGGTTATAAGTGCTCAGGTTATCGGTTCGGTCCAGGCAGACAATGGTGCCGGCGTGCAGGTCATAATAAGAACTGATGACATTTGATACCTGTTTTGCTTTTACCAGCCGGCCCGAATTAAGGTCAAAGATCTTGAAGATCGTGTGTTCACCGTGGTCCATGGCAAGATAGATAAGATCGCTCTTGCCGGCCCCGGCAAGATCCACCGGAGCGACCAGAGGTCTGTAATCACCGGGTTCAATGCCGATACCGGATCTGAAAGAGAGATTTTTTTTGTCCACCAGTATTATTTCCTCGGTGGCGATCAGGATGATCTCATCCGGGCCTGTGGTCAGGCAGTTAAACCTGATGGGCAGGGGCACGCGGCCGACTATCTGCAGGTCAGGCAGGCTGACCTTGAAGAGCCGGCGTTGCGTGAGCACGTACAGGAAATCGTCCACCGCGTAATCGATGATCTCTGCGTCGAGGCTGATCTTCATGACCTGCGGATGCGCGATATCTATGCAGTAGACTGTGGAATCATAGACCACGGGATGATAGGTGAAAAGCAGGCAGAGAAAGATGTGCATGTTTACGGACAATAATAATTAATCTGCGCGCAAAATCAAGGGGAAGGAGAAAAATTTATTTAATGAAATCCCGTAAACTGCATACTGCAGCAGCAACGTGCGGCTTCATTATGAATTGAACAACAGAAATAATTGGTTGTCCCGTTAGGGAGATGCTCAATTCGGCAGCGCTTCGTGCCGGCACTCAGCGGCCAATGGTTTTTTAAGTAATCCCGTTGTTTGCAAACTACACAAACACGGGATGTTCAACTTTGCAATCAAATCAAAAATAGAATTTGAGCAAAGTTGACATCGGGGCGATGCGATTTGAACGCACGACCCCCAGCACCCCAAGCTGGTGCGCTAGCCATCTGCGCCACGCCCCGAAACAGAAAATGTTAACTGCAGATTATAAGTATATGGCTGCGAAAGTCAAGTACAGCAGCGGGATCTACAATTTCTTACGCACCTCAGGCGGGATCTGATTGAATACGACCAGCGACAGCACGGTTGCAGCGAGCAGGACAAAACCAACAAAGAAAAGGATCGTATAAGGCGCGAAGCGGCTCGACCCGATGCCGATGGCGACCGCGCACGTGGTAAAAGTTAGATTGATGACGAATTCCTTGGTGCCGAAGATCCGGCCCCTGATGCCTTTGAGCACATCTTCCTGGAGCATGGTATCCTGGGCAATGCCGATTAATGAAAAGACAACGCCCGCGATGAAAGCCATGATGTACAAAAAGATCGGGGTCACAAAAAATGGACCGAGGAGGAAGAAGATGGTCAAAGCCGCCATGCTTATGATGAGAATAACGCCGCGCGATACGAGTCTGCCGAACATCCCCATCGCCACGGCGCCGACCAGCATGCCGATGCCGACGACACCGCCGAAAAGGCCGACACCGGCTGTGCCGAGCCCGAACTGCTGCTGGACCATGAATATGAGGATCGTGTAGGCAGTGGACGCGACAAACGGAAGAACAAAGACCGAGATCATCACGAAAACCACGACCTTGTCCTTGATCAGCAGAATGCCCAGTTCCTTGAGGTCGTTGGCAAACAGCCTCAGAGATTTTTTCAGCTCGCGGCCGAGCGAAAAGTCGATCTTTCTCACCGGTTCGAACAGGATCTTGGCACCCATTCCCAGGGCCAGGCATCCTGCGATGCAGTGGGTCGAGGCGTCAATATAGAACCCGAGTTGCCAGCCGGTCCATTTTATCAGGTAACCGCCCCCGACCATGCCCAGGAACGTGGCGACCCGTGTAAGGGTGACAATAATAGAGTTCGCCGGCACCAGGTCATCGAAAGAGACCAGGTCAGGGATCACAGTGTTCCGCGACGTGTTGTTGAATACGTCCAGCGAGAAAAACAGAATGACCAGTATCCATATTGGGACGACACTATGGGTCAGGCCGACGACGGTCGGCGTCAATACGATCAGGATGGTCTGGATGATATGGCATCTGAACATGATGGTCTGTTTGTTCCAGTGGTCGACCAGGACGCCGACAAAAGGAGAGAGCAGCATGACCGGAAGCGAGAAGGCGACCGCGAATTCGCTGAATGCCGAGACCCGTCCCGGTGAAACGACACCGATCAAGGTCACGATGACCATGTGCGTGAGCCGGTCGCCCAGCTGGGATATGGTGTTGGATAAGCCCAGAAATAAAATTCCGCGGTTTTTCAGAAGCGAAAACACGATGAAGTGTATGGATTATGGTGTTCAAGTCAATGGCGCAAAGATGATTGAAGGGTAAGGGTTTGAAAGTTGGCGTGAGGATTTTTGCCGTGATTTTTTTGTTTATCACTGTCATCGGGTACATGATCACTGACATCAATGCCTTCTGAAGGAAGGCATTGACTTTGACATTAGTGTCAATATAATGCGACATGGCGATGATAGTCATGAAATTCGGAGGCACTTCCGTTGCCAATGCCGAGCTGATAAATCGGGCCGCTCAGCGAGTAGCGCGGGAGAAAAAGAAAGAGAACGACATCGTGGTCGTAGTCTCGGCCATGGGCCACACGACCGATGCGTTCGTCAAATTATCGCGGGAGATCACCCCTCATCCGCCGGCGCGGGAAGTGGATATGCTTTTGACCGCAGGCGAACGGATCTCGGTCGCGCTGTTTTCCATGGCCCTGGAACGGCTCTCGTTGAAAGCCGTTTCGTTCACCGGCTCGCAGGTGGGGATAATCACCGACAACAAACACACCGACGCCAGGATTCTTGAGATCAGGGGCGACCGGCTCAGGAAAGCGTTGGCGGACGGTCAGATCCCGGTAGTGTGTGGTTTTCAAGGAGTGAGCATGGAAAAAGAGATCACCACGTTGGGCCGGGGTGGATCTGATACCACCGCGGTCGCGCTCAGCGCGGCGCTGAATGCGGACCGGTGCATGATCTTCACCGATGTCGATGGAGTCTATACCGAGGATCCCAAGCGTTTCCCCGGAGCTAAGAAAATAGAAAAGATATCCTATGAGGAAATGATGGAGCTGTCATCCCAGGGCGCGCAGGTTCTGCACCCCCGGGCATCAAGTATCGCGGCGCGCTATGGCGTGCCCGTTGAGATCCGCAGTAGTTTCAGCAGCAAGTCCGGGACGACCGTGACCCAGCTTGACGGCATGGAGAAACCCAGACCTAAGGCCATAACTCACAGTGAAGACCTTTATCTCGTGACATTGGTCCAGGTGCCGAAAAACCCGGCTTGTCTTTCGCAGATCGTTAAGGACCTCACCGAGCATGGCATACACCTGAAGTTCTTCTTCCACGGTATATCCGATGCCCGCAACTTTGACCTGTCCTTTATCACGCCCCTCAATGAGAAGAACAGGGTCGAGGCGCGGCTTAAGCCGTTACGGCGCAGGCTTCGGATATCATCGATCAGGGAAGTTCTTGACGTCTGTTCGATCAGCATCATCGGCACGGGCATTGGCAGTGACAACCGCGTGCTGGCTGGCATTTTCAGCACGCTGTCCAAGGTGCGTGCCCATATCGAAGCGGTCACGACATCCGAGCTTTCCATAAACATTTTTTTGCATAAAAAATTCCTGGATACAGCGGTCAGAAGATTGATGGAACAGTTCGGTCTGGCGGCGAAGACTACCTGATCATTGACGCGACGCCGATGCCGAACTGGTTGACCATGTAGTGAACACCCTCATTATTACCCCAGCACCAGTTTGATTCGATCATTACCTTAAACGCATTGCCGAACGCGCAACCGACGCCGTAGCCATATTGAAATATCTCGCGTGCAGGACGGTCTGTATGCTCCTGGATATCGCGGGTGTGGATCGAGTAGATGATCTTCGGTGCCAGATAGACCGCCGTGTTTCTGAAAGTACGCGTGCTGAGCATAATGCTGGGATAAAGGTCATAAACATAGTCGGTGATCATACCCTCGCGCGTGCCCTTCATGTAACCGGCTCCGAGTTTAAGGCTCGCATCGCCGAACCTGGGGTGGGTCAGGCTGAGATATTTAAGACTGATGAGGGCGGCCGTCGGGTATGAATACTTCACTTCCAGTTCGGCACGGTGGAACAACCCGAGCCGCGCCCATAGGTCAAAACGCCTTTCATCATAACTGGTGGAATCCGGATAATTATACAGACAGAAGTTGTCGACACCCAAACCCAGACCATACGAACCGGATGGACAGGGAGACGCAATATCATAAGTACCGTAGCTCTGGGACCAGGCGATCGGTAAGTTCTGGGCAGAAACAACCGCGCTTGATGCGAATATCAGGAAGATAGAGTATGGAAACGCGATGTCAATTCTTCTACGGGTCGTCATTTGCCGGTTATTATGTAATTATGTAATTACTAGATTTTGTAATTTTGAATTTGACATTCATTTGTAATTTGAAATTTGGAATTGGGCAATTTTATGTTTACTAATGTGCTCCTTCTTTAGTGAGCACGGTGAGGATCGTTTTGAGGAATATTTTGGAATCGAGCCGGAGCGACAAGTTGTTGATATACTCCAGGTCATAGTCAAGTTTTTTCCGGACGTCGTCGACGGTCCGGTCGTATGAATGTTTTACCTGTGCCAGCCCCGTGATGCCGGGATGAACCGTGAGCCGCAGGCGGTAGAACGGTATCTCCTTTTCGAACCTCGACACAAAGTGCGGCCGTTCTGGTCGAGGGCCGACGAAACTCATAGTCCCGTTCAGCACATTGAAGAGCTGGGGAAGTTCATCGAGCCGCAAGGGCCTCATGATCTGGCCCATGCGGGTGATCCGCGTATCGTCTTTTTTTGCCCATACCGGGCCGGTGTGTTTCTCGGCATCGGTCACCATGGAACGGAATTTATAGAGCTGGTACTTTTTACCGCGGTATCCGACGCGGTTCTGTTTATAGAACGCCGGACCCGGCGTGTCGACCTTGATGAGGATCGTGATGACCGCGATCATTGGCGAAAGGGCGAGAAAAGCCAGTGACGAAAGAACGATATCGGTCACCCTTTTCAGGAACCGGTCCCAGTTGGAGAGGGGGTGAAAAATGACACGCAGCAGCATCGAATCCGCGACTTTCTGGATCAGGAAATTGTTATAGACCAGGGCGTATAATTTTGGTGAGATGTAGATTTCATACTCGGTTTCGGCGAACCTTGATATGATGCCCATGATATCATCGGAAGCATGGCCGTTGCTTTCGATCACAATGCCGTCAAAATTGTTCTTTTTGAATATTTCCTTTGTGGATTTGGGGCTGATCTCGCTGAACTTCATTTCTTTTACGACATCAAATCCATGGTATTTCTCGGCCGGCTCACCGTTCTTAAAGATCACGACTTTCTTTGGTTTTGGTTTGATGTACTCGCCCACAATGCCGCGCCACAATAACCGCCAGACCAAGAGGGAACCGATGGTGATCACGTAAGACGGCAAGAACCCCTTGGCTTTCACGAAGTTGATATTCGTGATGTACGCAAGCGCGATGATGATCACGATCCCCAGGGCGAGGGAATTGAACATGCGGAAAGTTTCGTTCATGATCTGGATCCTCTGACGCGGTTCATAGAGATCGAAGGTCTGGAACACGAAGAACCAGAATATCAAAAGAGTGAAATTGGCGACGAGGGCGTGCCAGCTTGTCGCAGGGAAATTAATATATGAGGCTTTCCAGCTGATAAAAAATACCGCGGATAGGATCGCTAGATCGCCCAGAATGGTGATGATCAGTTCGTTCTTACGGGACATCAAACATATGAATGGTCGTTAAATGCCTCCTAAGCATTATTAATTATACGCATACGGCGGATAATGTCAAGTAGTAAACACCCATGACCGTTAAGATCGTTTTGATGGTTATTGTCGTTTAGATCGTATGTAGGGCGAGGCTGAAGCCTTGCAATGTAAGTAAGCAGTATGTAGTATACAGTAGGTAGCAAGATGCTGCATAAAAGATTGTTAGTTGACTTTGGAGGAGTTTCTTTTATAATATGAAGATAGAAGACAAGGAAAACATGAGGCTGGATCTTTTTTTAAAAAAAGTTCTCATTATCAAGCAGCGCGAGACCGCGAAACAGCTGTGCGACGGAGGTTACGTGAAGGTTAACGGCATGGCTGCCAAACCCGCGCGCGACGTCCGGATCAGCGATCTCATTGAGATCGAGACAGCGCAGGGCATGGAATCGTACCGGGTTTTAATGGTCCCGAACGGGAATCTGCGCAAGGATGAGGTCGGCCAATACTGCGAACTCGTGAACAAGGTCGCTGACCATGAGTAAGAGAATGACCGTGAACGTCGGGATCACCATGGGTGACCCTGCAGGTATTGGACCTGAGATCATACTTAAAGCGGTCAGGCAGTTCCTAAGGGGTCCCAAGACCGGTGGTAATGTTAAATTATCCATATTCGCTTCTCCGGCGGTTCTGCTGCAGACCGCCCGTGACCTGGATCTGATATCCGCATATCGCGTAATAAAAGACATGATCGTTGACTGCTCATCCGGCGTCCGGTTTCGCTATGGAAAACCAACGCGCGAAACAGCGCGGGCCGCCATGGCTTCGATTGACCGTGCGCTGGAACCGGAATACAGTATCGATGTCCTGATCACGCCGCCGATCGTCAAAGAAGCCGTGAGAACCTTTCTCCCTGATTTTGTCGGTCACACCGAATACCTGGCAGCCCATTATGGCATGGACCGGCATCAACATGCGATGATGGGGTTATCCAGCGACCACAAAAGGATAATGCTAGTCACCACTCACCTGCCGATTAAGTGCGTTGCGGCTTTCATTACAGCCCGCAATGTTTTCAAGAAGATCATGCTGCTGGACTGGGGTTTGAGAAAATATTTCGGCATCGCCAGGCCGGAAATCGGCGTGGCGGCTTTTAATCCCCATGTTTTTGAATTCAGCCGCGGTGAAGATGAAAAGATCCTTAAAGCGGTGCTGGAAGCGAGGTCAAACCGTGTCCTGGCGCGGGGTCCGTTTTCGGCCGACTCGCTTTTCACGAGGGTCTATGACGGATTCCTGGCAATGTTCCATGACCAGGCGTTTGGGTTCCTGAAAGCACGAAAAGGCGGGTTGAACCTCACGCTTGGGTTACCCATTGTCCGGCTCTCGCCGCTGCATGGCACGGCGCTGGATATCGCTGGAAAAAACGTCGCGGATTACACGGGGATGACGGCCGCGCTGAGGGAAGGCGTGAAGATTTATAAGAATATGCAGAGAAGCAGAGATGCCGAGAAGAAAGGATGAGAATAAGAAGCTGGGAAGCAGAGATGAGAAAAAGAAGCAGGGATGCTGGGAAGCAGAGATGAGAAAAAAAGATATGGAGGTTTTATGGACAGAACCAGAATTGTGATTTTTATATCATCGGTTTTATTTCTTAACTTGATTTTCTGCTCACGGAAGAGTGATTTTCAAAAAGGTATCGAGGCATTGAGCGCCGGTGAATACGCTCAGGCGGTAAGATCTTTGAAAACCGCATCGGTAAAAGAACCGTCGAACCCGGAAGTGTATTACAGCCTGTGCGTTGCTTACGGAAACCTTGATTCCACGATCCCGGCTTATGAGAGTTATTTAAAACTGTCGGCATTGAGTTCTCCGCTCAAGGAAGATCTGGCCCTGAAAGCGATGCTGGCGAACTTCTTAGGCATGGATCCTTATCCAGCCAGCCCGATCCCGATGGCGAAGCTGAGGAACCAGTTCAAAGGTTCGCCGGCGCCAGACCGGGAACTGATCGCGGTTGCCGCTGCCAGGCTCGATAACGGCGAGATCTTCCTGGTAAAATACGACGGATCGATCGTCAAAAAAATCAGTCAGGGCGGCATGAACACGGACCCGGATTTTTCGCGCCGGGGCGATAAGGTCGTTTACGTGTCAAACCAGGACGGCGATGACGAGTTGTATGTCTATGATATAGCCACGCAGAAAACGGATAAAATAACCGATAACCGATGCCAGGATCTCTCTCCTTCCATTTCGCCGGACAGCAAGGATGTTGTTTATGCCTCGGACCTTGACGGCGCCTGGGATATCTACTCGGTGAACCTGGCGACTAAAAAGATCGCGCGGCTCACCAGCAACAAATCCTGGGATGGATTGCCGCATTATGCCCCGGATGGCCAGTGGATCACGTTTTCATCGAAAAGGGACGGCAGCGATGATATTTACACGATGAGGTCGAACGGCACGGATTGCCGTTTGTTGTATGCGAGCAAGGGCGATGATGATGACGCCAGCCTGGTCGGTGACGATCTTTTTTTCCGGTCCTCACAGGACGGGGAATGGGAGATCTACCGGCTGACCATGAAGAGCGGTTTGCTGATCCGGCTCACCCATAATGAAGATCTGGACTGGAATCCGAGAGTGTCACCGGACGGAAAACGCCTGCTCCTGTCCAGGCAGATAAAAAACCGTTGGCGTCTTTATTTCATAAATCTAGAAAATTCGATCCCCTCGGATGTGATCATGCGGGCGATAGATGAGCATCTGCCGGCGGACACTACGAGCGAATAAAATTTACTATAATTGAGGACAAGGAGCAGATCATGATCTTAATGACAGCAATCATATTTTTCAATCAATGGGAAATGCCTTCACATGAAGGCAAGTATGTCTGTTCAATGCCTGGTCCCAGCCAGGTCTATGCTGAATCACTGCATACTTACGACGTTCTCAAATACGAACTGACCGCATCGTTACCCATGACTTCGCGTAGTATGTCGGGCGTGAACAAGATCAAATGCCGCAGCATGACCAACGGCCTTATTGCGTGTCCGTTCCACAGCCGCACGCTGGTGATCGATTCGGTGATGGTCGACGGCCTGACCGCGACCTATTCATCAGCCGGTGAGACCCTGCTGGTGGATCTTCCCCAGACCTATGACTACGGGGATTCTTTCAGCGTGGAGATCGGGTATCATGGTTCATGGAGCGTGACCGGCTACCAGACGGGTTTTGTATACTATCCGAAAAACTATGACTCGAACACCCTGCACACTCTGGCATATACGCTCGGCGAGCCCTGGGATGCCCGCGCTTGGATGCCCTGTTATGATGAGCCGTATGACAAGGCGGATCAGGGATGTGTCATTACCGTGACGGTCCCGGATACTTTCCTCGTATGCGCCAACGGCGATCTAGTTGATGTCGTTAATAATCCCGGCGGCACCAAGACCTTCACGTACCAGGAAAATTATCCGGTCGCTACTTACCTGATGCACTTCGGCGCGTCGCGCTATGCCCAGTTGTCCCAGTGGTGCCAGGTCGCGCCGGGCGATTCGATCGAAATCAGGCATTTTGTCTGGCCCGCGGATTCGGTCCAGGGAGTGATCGCCTTCCAGTACATGCCCATCGCCATGACCTTGTTCGATTCGATGTACGGCAGTTATCCGTTCGACCGCTACGGCCAGGATGTTGTCTATCCATACGCGTGGGGCGGCATGGAACACCAGGAACAGACCACCATCCACCGCTGGTGGGTCCTGTACCAATCCGAGAATGGCATGGCGCACGAACTGTCGCACCAGTGGTGGGGCGACATGGTGACCTGTATTGATTTCCGCGACATCTGGCTTAATGAAGGCTTCGCGACCTACAGCGATGCCAACTACAACTGGGCGAGGTTCGGCCATGCGGAATTCCTGAACACCATGCAGTCGCGAGCTAATGATTATTTCAATGATGATGCTAACTGGCGCCATCCATTATATGACCCGCCGGTGAGCGAACTGTTCAGCTGGGGATACTCATACTGCAAAGGATCCTGGGTCGTGCACATGCTGCGGTATCTGAGCCAACCGAACTTCTTCACGGGCCTAGCCGCATACCGTGATTCTTTTGAGTATGGCGGAGCCAGCACTGAAGACCTCATGGGTATTTTCAATCAGGCTTACGGCACGGACCTGACCTGGTTCTTTGACGAGTGGGTGTATGACCAGGGATACCCGCTATACGATGTCTACTGGTACTGCATACCGTCGGGCGGCAATTACATGACGCAGATCAGGGTAAGGCAGACGCAGACTAACGCGCCGCCGGTTTTTCACATGCCGGTTCAGGTGCTCTTACACATGACAACGGGCGATACGCTGGTCAATATCCCGATCACGTCAGCCGCTCAGTACGCGGAATTCGTGATTTCCGATTCGGTCACTGGTATAGAATTCGATCCGGATTTTTGGATATTAAAACAGTATAACGTTTATTACGGCATCGAGGAGTACAACGCGGTGGGTGATGGCCGGTGCGTTGACAAATTGCTCTTTGCCAACCCCTCAAGCAGTATGAACCTTGAATATGTGGTCAGCAAAACCGGTCCAATAAGCATAACTGTCTATGACGTAGGCGGGAGAATACAGAACGTGATCTATCGAGGCGTTCAAAAAGCCGGCCGGTATTCGGTCGCTATCCCGGGGATCCCTGCCGGTGTCTATTTCTGCCGGCTGGAAACGCCGCTTAACACGGTTACGAAAAAACTGGTGGTGACCAAGTAATCTTCTAGATCTTCGTGCTTTTGCATAGTAGGGCAAGGTCATGATCCCGCGCAGCGGGGCTTCAGCCTTGCGGGATTTTTGTCATCAACAAACAGCAGTTTATCAACAGAAAGTTTCATTGTTTCACTTTTTTCACATGTTTCACCGAACGGTGAAAATAGGCAAAATAATGAAACTAATTGGTAATATATTGATTTCCCGTATGGAAGGTGGTGAAATGTTCGATTGGATGGTTGTAGATAACTATTGACAAATCATGGTTTTTATGTAAAATAAGGAAGGATAAGTTTACTTATATGAATTAAAATCAATTTAAGTAAACTTATGTTATCTTATGGCTAAGAACTATTATCTAAGAAAAGAAAGGTTAATTTATGAATGACAGAGCGGGAACATACCTCAATCAACCGTCAGGGTATAAGGTATTCATTCCGAAATCATTGCCACCAAACCCTGTTATAATATTTGACAATGAATTGATGATGCTATTGTCCAGAGCTGATAGGGTATTAGCGCGGTTGGACGCTATCACAACTATCCTGCCTAACCCTGATCTCTTTATTGGCATGTATGTGAAAAAAGAAGCTCTCTTAAGTTCGCAGATTGAAGGGACCGAGGCTTCAATGCAGGGTATATTAGAATTTGAGGCAAATCTGATTCCGAAAGAGGATATAAATGAGATCAAACAAGTAGTAAACCATATAAAAGCAATGAATTATGGTCTAGAGAGAATCAAAGAATTTCCCATGTCGCTACGGTTAATAAAAGAAATCCATAAACTTTTATTAGAAGGAACACGCGGCAGCCATAGAACGCCCGGCGAGTTTAAAAAAACTCAGAACTGGATTGGACCACCAGGATCAACCATTGTTAATGCTACTTATATTCCACCTCCACCAGATATGATGTTATCATTAATGGGTGACCTTGAGAAATACTTCTATGCCGAAGACAAAATACCGGATTTAGTTAGAATCGCGTTGATTCACGCCCAGTTTGAAACCATCCATCCCTTTCTTGATGGTAACGGTAGAATAGGAAGACTACTCATTACCTTTTATCTGATCTGGAAGAAAATTTTAGTCAAACCAACTCTATATTTGAGTTTTTATCTCAAAAAAAATCGAAATGAATACTATGACCTGTTGACGAAAATTCGCACCGAAGGTGATTGGGAACGATGGATAAAATTCTTTCTGAAAGGTGTATACACAACCTGTGATGAGGCGACAAATACTGCCCAGGAAATTATTCAATTAAAGGAACGATTATTAAACAAGATTTATGAAAATAAGATAACCAGTATCTATGCTGTTCGGTTATTAGACTTGTTGTTTAAAATCCCGTTGGTCAATGTTAAAAATGCTAAGGATACATTGGAAATTTCGCTGGTTTCAATAAATCAATTATTTAGAAAATTTGAACAGCTCGGAATTTTAAAAGAGATAACCGGCAAAAAAAGATACCGGAGATATATTTTTAAAGACTATGTCGACCTTATCGCCCGGGGGACGGAAAATGAATGAAAAAGATTATTTCCACTGGTTAAAAGAAGATTTGATCCATATCTGTCGTTGCGAAGCGACGAAGTCGCTGCGGTAATCGCATAGATTAAATTTTTCTAATGACAAGCGTGACCTGCGTGCCGCACATTAATTCTGATTATTCTTCGAGCCAGTGCAGCGAGTCGAGAAGTACATGGCTTTTATTGACAAATTTGTAAATCGTGTTATAATGATTTGATGAAAAATAATGTAAAAGACAGCAGGGGCGAGATTGTTATCTATAAAACCTCTGATAAACAGGTAAGACTTAATGTCAAATTGGAAAGAGAAACAGTCTGGCTTACCCAGAAACAGATTGCAGTACTTTTCGGCACAGAAAGACCTGCTATCACTAAACATTTGAGAAATGTGTTCAAAAGCAAGGAATTAGACAAGAAATCAGTATGTTCCATTTTGGAACATACTGCCACAGACGGTAAGACTTACAAAACCAATTACTATAATCTTGACGCGATAATTTCCGTTGGTTACCGGGTCAATTCACGCCGGGCAACCCAGTTTCGCATCTGGGCAACGAGAGTCCTCAAAGACTATCTTGTAAAAGGGTATGCCATTGACAAAAAACGACTATTGAAACAACAGGAAAAATTTATAGAACTTCAGCAAACAGTGGCTTTCTTAAAAGAAAAAAGTGCCATACCGGAGATTAAAACACAAATGCACGAGATTTTGTCAATTATCAATGATTATGCTAACTCAATGACCCTCTTATTTCAATATGACAAAGGCAAGGTGCCAGTATATAAAACCAGAAAGCCACGTTTTGTTTTAACCTATGAAACATCCTTAAGGCTGATCGATGAATTTAAGAAAGAATTAATTACAAAAGATGAAGCTTCTTATCTTTTTGGGAAAGAAGTCAACGAGAAATTAGCAGGAATATTGGGCGCAATATATCAGACATTTGAAAAAAGGGATCTTTATGGCTCGGTCGAAGAAAAAGCTGCGAATTTACTCTATCTGACCATCAAAGATCATCCTTTCGTTGATGGAAACAAGCGCATCGGTTCGCTATTGTTCATCCATTATTTGAATAAAAACAAATGTATGTTAAACAAAGCAGGCAAACCGAAAATAAGCGTAACCACAATAGTTGCTTTGGCATTGTTAATTGCCAATAGTGACCCCAAAGAGAAAGAAATAATGATAAATATCGTAACCAACCTGCTAAGATGATTGTTTCTTATCGTATTCTATTATTTTCATCAGACGGTGAAATTGGATGAAAAGTAGTGTTAATGAAAAAAAGATTATTCTAACTGGTCAAATGAGGATTTAATCCAACTGTAATGTGTTATGTCTTGACACTTAGAATGTGATATATATAGTATTCAGTGTAATTCGAAATTGAAGAGCGAATAATAACTATCTGGAGGAATTAAAAATATGGAAAAAAGCATTAACATTCGCAGTTTTGATGTCAACCACGATTTTGAGCAGGTGCAGCAATTGGATTCTTGTATTAATGGGAATCGTCAGAGGGACGTTGTTTACCAAGATATTAAAAATTATTCAGGGCAGATTTATATTGCCGATATCGATGGAATAATTGTTGGATTTGTTTCACTTTCACGATCGTTTTGGAATGATATCGCAATGATTGATCATCTGGCGGTAATCGAAAACTGGCGCAAGAAAGGAGTGGGTAGACTACTCATTAATCATATTTTGAATGAAGGGCGAAAGCGGAATATTAGATTCATCTGTGTTCAAACAGCATTATGGAATTTTGGAGCGATAGAGTTCTATAAGCGATTGGCATTTTCTCTAAGAGGGATTTTCCCTGAATATATAGGTGAAGGGAACGATATGGTATGGCTAGATATTGATTTAAGAAAACGATTATGACTACGGCTAACAGCGGATAAAAGGCAACAGGGACAGGCGCTAACTTTTAACTTTCTCTATTTCTCGAAAAAACGAGAAAAGAGGTTGATGGAAAGGCTGAGATTGCTTCGTCCCGTCGATAACGGGACTCGCAATGACAAACCCTCACCCCTTCCCCCGTATCGGGTATGGGGCAGGCTCTCTCCCTTACTGAATGTCCCGAGTGAAACGAGTGGGAAGGGAGAGGATAAAGGTGAGGGTGGCATTCGTGATGATGAATTAAGAATTGACGGTGTGAGTAATGACTTCAGTTAGGCTTTCAGCCTGATAGGGCAAGCAAAATCGCTGGATTCCGGATCAAGTCCGGAATGACAGGCGACGGGATTCGCAATGACGGATTACAAAGGGAATGGGGCTTGTATTGACAGGATGGAGCAGATTTACAGCGCACCCTGTATCCGGCGCAGGATCCAGTCGGCCGCGAGCAGGACAAAGATAAGGATGTAGACCACCGGGTGGTCCAGGTTCATGCTTCGCTTCACGATCTCGGGCCGGGCTGCCGGCGGCACGAAGCCCGCGAGACGGTCCAGCGCATAGAATTGTCCACCGGTGCTTTCAGCCAGGGATGACAGCAGGATGCGGTTGATGCTTTTTCTAATCTCCACATTATCACCCGAAATGACAAGGTTACGATCATGACTTTTAAGCGAATCATTATCCAGCAAGCCATAAGCAGTGACCGTGATATTACCTTTATCATCCGGCATGAACGAAGCCTCGTAAAACCCTTGCGCCGTCTCGAAAAAGGGGATCTTTCTATTGCCCGCGACCGCATAAAAATCACCGCCGCCTTTCCGATTGAAGTTCCGGTCATAGCTCTCAAGTTTGAGGGTGACGGGTTCACCGCGCGGGAATTTTTGAGCAAATGATTTTAAAACCAGCCTGTTCTCCCGGCCGACCGGCGAAAGGAAGCGGATGATATCATGCGTCAATTGCGGGAGCGTGGCCGCTTGCGGCCGCGCCTGCTGGGAAAAATCCCAGGTGCCGAGATCGAGAGCATTGATCTGGAACACATAACCGTTCGAGTGTTTGCGGTACGCGATGAGCGGGACCTTGTTGGATTCCGCGATCACCGTAGCATCGGTCTTAACGCCAAGGACCTGGTTGATAACCTCGAAAGGTGGATACTCGTTCCCGGATTTAAGGTTCGAGAAATCGGAGACGATCTGGACCGGGAAGTCGCCCTTGACCTGATTGCCGGTGATAGCTATGGGCAGTACCGCGCGAAGCGCATCGTCAACCTGCTCGCAGGAACCCATGATCAGTAAGCCTTTAGCCCGGTCCAGAAGGTGCGCCAGATCGAATTGAGCACCGGCGCCGTACCGGGCGTTGTCAAGAACAATGATATCGAACGACGCCGGATCTGGAAGTCGAGTGATATCCGTCTGCGCGATCAGGTCGCGGAAACTGCCGGGGATAAGCCGCGCGTATGCGGAAAGGGTAATGCCTTCAATGGTTTTCAGCCCGGCAAGCACGTGCCGGGTATTGAAAGAAAGATGGTCGGTAATGTACAGGACCGATACGGCCCGGTCATAGGTCCTTATCGCCAGCGTGACCTTATTATCATCATAACCCGATTCGCCAGGCTGCGGCGCGACATTGATGAAGACCGTGTTCGTACCGGCGATGATTTGCGGGATCTCAAACTCCAGGGAGGATCTAGCCTTGGTCATGCTGAGGGCGAAGGTTTCATGGGTTTGAAAGTTCTGCCCCTGGGTTTTGAGCGATAACCGACCCGTGCCTTGGTCAAAGCCCGCGCTGGTGAGTTCGACTTTGATCCGTACTGAATCACCGGCATAAGCTATTTGTGGATAGGTGATGTCGCTGATCGCGATATTTTTTTCCATTTCAGCACCAGCCGCGAATACGTTGACCGGGACCGGGATTCGGGCAGCTGCAGCAATGGGCGGTTCGCCGAAATTGTGATTTCCGTCGGTGATCAGAATTATCGAAGATGGATTCTGTTCCTGGACATCGGCAAGCGCCCTCGTGATGTCGGTAAAACTGCCGTATGGACCTGTCGTGTCCGGCATCTGGCTGACCAGGCTTTCGGCAAAGAAAAAAATCGAATGGGGAAAACCGATATTTTTAAGTTCCTGGATCGCGGCAGGTAAATGGGTTCTGAAGCTCTGCGACAGGTCAATGAGCACGATGGCCTTTCCCGGATGCCGCGTTTGCATGATATTCCATTCCAACCGGGACAGTATCAAGAAGAGAAATAAGATAGGCAGAGCCCTCAAGACCAACCGCCGCGGGTTCCCGTAGTATAGGGCGACCGCGGCGGTTAACCCGGCACTGCTAATCAATAATGGTATCAATATCACATTGTTCCGGTCTCAAAGGCACAATATTTTTCTCGCTCAGGGATACCGGCGCTTCGCCCATCATACCGGTGGCGATGATCAATATCGTGTATTCGCTTGAATCCCTGACTTCGAAAGAGAATTCGCCTTTGTTAAGCCGGGCGATGGCCACGGGCAAGGAGCGCTTCAGTATCGCCAGGCCATCCAGCAGCGCCGTTGAGTCATCAATGACCGCTTTGCCTTTGAGCACGAAAGGCTTGTACAGCGAATCCGGCGTTATGCTGATGATGAACGGCAGTATGGTATTCCCGCTGAGATCGGATGCAGTCGTAAAATAGCAGTAATAGGTGGTGTCATACCGCAGTGAATCATCGGCAGATCGGGGGGTAAGGGCCAGATGCCGGTAATCAGACCACAGCGGGTCCAAACTTTTTTTGGGCAGGATCCGAAAACGCAATGACGATGACGTGGTATCCATGGCTTTCGCGAACTGCATGCGGAATACGGAATTTTTATATCCCCGCGTATAGCTTGCGAGCCATGGCCGTACCGTATCGGGACGGTTCGATCCGACAAAAGTTTTTTTAAACGTTCCCGTGTTCTGTCCATAATCGACGACAAGGCCTGATACCCGGTAGGTCTTGACATCCTGCCGGGCGGTGACCGCGATGATCTCGGACGCCGAGAGGGAAGGGTAAAGGGTTATCACGGCCAGCGTTTCACTGGTATCGTCCTGGCTCGCGATCGCGATGTTGCCGATCTTAAGCGACGACGTATCGATTTCTTCGGAAAATGTCAGCAGTATCTGGCGGTCGTTCAGGCTCGCGATCTTTTGCAGCCGCGGTTTAAGGCGGTCCTTGGACAGGGGCGCCGCCTTGTGCGCGCAAGTAAGCAGCGAAAGCAGAACTACTGCGGTACCGACTGCTTGCCAACAACGCGCCATGATTTATTGTACCTTTTTTTCGGTGAAAGTCAATCAGGTTTTTGGAGGATCTTTTTCAAGATCTGCCGTTGGTCGGTTTTTTCTGAAAGTTCCACTAGATATGCTGACAACGCGTAATAAGCGCGCAGCAGCGGTTTATTGCTTCGCAGGATTTTTATGTGCTGTTCAATGGTTTTGATATCTCCCCGCCTGACCGGACCGCTCAGCGCGTTATCAAGACCGAGATCTGCGACATTGTTCAAGGTTTGCTTGGTAAGCCCGATGACCATTTTCCGCGCGCTTCTTGGGTTGATCCGTGATAAGCGCGCGATATCTTCGGTCGCTTTCATCAGCCCGATCGGCAGATTAGAACTGAAAACGCCCAGCAGGTGATACCAGACCTTATGCCGGCGCGGGATATGCCTGATGGTGAAATACGGTTTCTTGAAAATGCTGTTGGTAAGTTCACGCGCTTTCCGGTCACCCTGGCAGAGCATGAGATATTTTTTCTCGCGGGGCGGTATCGCCAGGCAGGGGAAGGTCGCGAAAGGATGCAGCGAAACCCGCCATGCGTAGCGGTGTTTGGGGACAATTTCAGCGGGCAGCAGACCGCTGAAGTGGCAGATCAAGGTGGGTTTGATCAAACGCGGTACCAGTTTCGAGCCGATCCTGGCGATTTTATCGTCGGGCGTGGCGATGAGGATCGTATCGCTTTTTTTTATAATGGCGTCCAGACCGGAATTGTTCCGCAACCTCAAAATTCGCAGGCCGGCTCTTTCCCTGGCCTTGCGGGAATCATAAATGCCGGTTATCGCATGGTCTTTTTTCAAAAAATAACACATGGTCAATCCGACCTTTCCGCAGCCGATCAAACCGATGTTCATATCGGCTGATTATATACTTTTCTGCCGGACGGTCAAGCATCAAGGAATTGTCTGATTTTGGTATCGTTAAAACGTACGATCATTCTCTTGTTGTGACAAATTGAGTATCATATTGGGGGGGGGCTGGTTAGGCTGAAAATCTGGCTTGACATTGGAACTTATTTATATAAAATACTCTGATGTTATTTATCCTTTCATTATTATTATACAATCTGGCGTCGCTGTCCAACCCAATAGAAATCAAGGCATTTGATACCCCTAATGATGATGGTTCCAGCATTTCAATATCATGGAAAACCGCTGTTCCCCTGACATCCATTAACATTTTGCGTTCAGATTCACGCGACGGTAAATTCGAGCGCATCGGCGATGCCCTTCCTTCGGAAACGCTGTTCCTTGATACCCATGTCTTATACAGCCGGGAATATTTTTACGAAATCACCGGCATGCAGGACAGCGTATCCATGATCTCCAGTGTCATCGGCCCGGCCAAGGCCAGCGCTCAAATTTTCAATACCAGCCGCAGTAACATGGCGCTTTGCATCGTTGTTCTTTTTGCTGCGATCATTATTTATATAAACCGCGCGCGGCGCGGCCAAAAATTGTTTGTCCGGAAGATCCCGGCGCTGGCAGCTATTGACGAAGCGATCGGCCGGGCCACCGAAATGGGCAGACCCGTGCTTTACGTGCCGGGCATCATGGACATCGACGAACCGGAGACGATCGCCTCCATGTCGATCCTGGCTCGAGTCGCGGAAAGGACCGCCGAGTACGGCACGACGTTATACGTTCCTAACTGCCATGCCATGACTATGAGCATGGCATACCAGATCGTTAAAGAGTCGGCCGCCCGGGTCGGCCGTCCCGATTGGTTCGTGGGTGATAATGTCCGGTATATCACCGATGACCAGTTCGGTTACGTATCGGCCGTGAGCGGTATCATGGTGCGGGAAAAGACCGCGACCAATTTTTATCTGGGCAAATTCTATGCGGAATCCCTGATCCTCGCCGAGACCGGTCATTCGACCAACGCGATCCAGATCGCCGGTACGGCTTTGCCTGACCAACTGCCTTTTTTTGTGGCATCGTGCGATTTCACGCTGCTGGGGGAAGAACTCTACGCGGCTAGCGCCTATTTATCGCAGGAACCGGCACAGCTTGGATCACTCAAGGGGCAGGATTTTGGCAAGCTGATTTTCATCATCATAATTATCATCGGCGTCGCCTTGCAGTTGTTCAACCTCGGCTTCTTTGCCAATTGGTTCACGGTGCAATAACATGCGGTATAAGATCCGTATCAAGGTGAATAACCCCGGACCTGGTTGCCTATGAAGAGAACGCTGCCCATCATAATCGTTTCGGTTTGCGGCTTTTTCATTATCATCGCGTTCTTTATTCCCCTTCGTCCGGTACAGGACCTGTCGCAGACCCTGCAGAACTGGTACCTGGGTGTCATCGCGTTCTTCGTTTTCGTAGGGATCTTCAACCTGACGAGAACCAACCTGGAAAAGGTGATCAAGAAACGTCCGGAATTCGGCTACAGCATTATTCTGTTGGTGTTCCTGGTCTTGATGATGGTCGCGGGATTTTTTCTGGGCGGCACCGAGGGCCGGGCCTTTCTTTTCATGTTCGATAATTTCCAGGTGCCGTTGAGCGCTACGATGTTCTCGCTGCTGGCCTTTTTTGTCGCGTCCGCTGCTTTTCGAGCCTTCCGCGCGCGTACACCGGAAGCGACCCTCCTGTTGATCGCAGCCGTGATTGTGATGATCGGGCGCGTGCCGATCGGATACTGGATATGGCACGGGTTCCCTGGCCTGGTCGAATGGATCATGAATGTGCCCAATACGGCCACCAAGCGCGGCATCATCTTCGGCGCAGACCTGGGTTTGATCTCAATGGCATTACGCGTGCTTCTGGGTATCGAAAGAAGCTACATGGGAGGGGGAAGAGAATGATACAATTTCAAATGTTAAATTACAAATACCAAAGTCCAGAACAAAAGTTGATGGGGAAAGCATTTTTCGTTTTACGTCATTGCTGCCCGTATCGTTATACGGCGTCGTTACACGGCAAAAGAATATCTTTGACGATGAACGATAAACGATACGAGCGGCGATGCCGAATAACGAATGACGAGATTTATGCTTGTTTAGTATTTAGTGCTTCGAATTTAGGATTTTTATTTTCTCCAGGTGGAAGTTCATGAACCTGATCGAGCGCCTTGCGCAAGTTGACCGCCGGATATTATTCGTGCTGGTCGCGCTCGCGGTCATAATCCCGCTCCTGATCCCAATGGGTCTGCCCGTTGACATCACCAAGCCGGTAATGAGTGTTTACAAAAAAGTAGAATCCTTGCCGGCCGGTTCAGTCGTCGTCGTTTCCGCGGACTACGATCCCGGCAGCGAGGCCGAGCTGTATCCGGCGACCCTGGCTTTCCTGGAACACTGTTTCCGAAGAAATTTGCGCGTGTACATGATCGGGCTTTGGCCCGGCGGTACCACGCTTGGCAACGTGGCGCTTAACGAGATCGCGCCGCGCTACAATAAAGTCTACGGCGTCGACTATATCAATGTCGGTTACCGTCCCGGCGGCCAAGTCATGCTGGTCAGCCTGGGCCGGAACGTCGCCGACATCGTGCGTTCCGATTACTCCGGCGTGCCGATCGATTCTTTCCCCCTGGGCCGGGCCGTGAAATCAGCGCGCGACATAAGCCTGGTCATGACTTTGTCCGCCGGTGATCCGGGCGTGCTTCATTGGATCATCTATTTCAATGCGCGGTACGGAACGCCGATCGCCTGCGCGACCACGGCGATCATGGCGCCTCAGCAATATCCGTATCTTAGTTCGGGTCAGCTGGTCGGTTTGCTGGGCGGGCTCAAGGGCGCCGCTGAGTACGAAACCCTGGTCAAAAAACGCGGCCGGGCGATCGCCGGCATGGATTCGCAGTCGATCGTTCACGTGCTACTTGTAATTTTCATTCTTTTGGGTAATATTATATTGATATATCAAAAGCGGATGAGGAAGAAAAGTGCTTAATACAATCGGGATCTGGATAGCCGCCCTGTTGACCCTGGCGATCTATTCATTTCTTTACAAGGATAATGTCTTTTACAAGATCGCGGAGAACGTGTTCGTCGGCGTTTCGGCCGGCTACTGGGCTGTTATCTTATGGCACGATTACACGTGGCCCAATCTTTTTGAACCACTGATCCGGCGGCATGATTTCTGGAGCCTGATACCGATCTGCGTCGGTCTGATGATGTTCACGCCCCTGATCCCTAAGATCAACTGGTTGATCCGCATCCCGCTGACATTTACCATGGGAGTGGGCATGGCGCTGGTCATCACGCAGCGCGTCCAGGGAGATATTTTCCCTCAGCTGCAGGCGACGTTCCTGCCGATGGTTGGCGTGCCATGGTTCACGGCGATTTCCAACCTGCTGATCATCATCGGTGTGGTCGTGACCCTGGTCTATTTCTATTTTTCCAAGGAACACAAGGGCGTGCTCGGCTTTGGGGCGAAAGTCGGCGTATGGTTCATGATGATTGCATTCGGTGCATCTTTTGGATATACTGTTATGGCCCGCATTTCTCTTCTGATCGGCCGGGTATATTTTTTGCTGCATAATTGGCTGGGAGTCATATAATGACGAGCTTGGAGATAAATCTTAAGGAATTTACGATCAGCGATGTCCTTCAGTTCATCAGCCGGGTTAAGAAAACCGGCGTGCTGAGGATAACCGGGAGTTTGAGCGGCGAGATCTACCTTAAGGATGGATTGGTAGTGCATGCCGCGGCCGCTAACGGCAATGAAAAAGGCATGGAAGCCTTATTCAGCATGTCGTTCACAGAACTCGAACGCGGCGTTTTTGAGTGCGGGATAATGGCGCCGGAGCAAACCATTTCCGAGGACCTGGGCAAGCTCAGCGATGACCTGGAGAAACGCCGGATCGAGTTCGAAGAGATCAAGAAACAGATGCCGCCCATGGATATCGCGCTGGCAAAATCGACAAAGGAGCTGGAATCGGCTGTCGCGCTGCGCCGGACCGACTGGCAGATCCTTGCGTTGATCGATGGCAAGCGTACGCTGGCCGAGGTCGTGGCGCAAGCCAAACTTGGTGGTTTTGAGGCGATCAAGACGATCCTGTGGCTCAAAGAGAAGGGATTGATATACGACCCCAAAGAGGCCGAGCGCATCATGTCAGGTTTCTTGCGGTATCTTGAGAAGACCTTCGAATATTTTGGTAAGAACGGCTGGGAATGGCTTAAGGCATGGGCGGAGCTGGACCCGGCGAACAAAAATGTGGCCAATGCCGTGACGGTCGATGAAGCGACGTTCAAGGTCTCGCTGGCATCGCTGCTCAGCACCGAGGAGATCGCCGGATTTTTCAGCAGGTTCGATGAGTTTTTGAACAATGAGGTTCCCAAGGCCTACGGTAAGCTGCTGGCAAAGAAGAAAATGGAAGAATTCAGGAAGAAGATCGAAGGATAAAGGGAAAGCAAAGTGGATTTCCTGGATAAGATCCCGGGTATCATCGGATATGCGGTCATCAATGCCGAGGATGGGTCCATCGATGAAGTGAAAGGATCGTCAATAAACCCGCTGGGCGATCTTGCCGCTTTCTTTTCGTCCGCCGGTGAAGTGATTAAAAACAGCCTGGCGCTCGGGAATATCCAGTACATATCGCTGTGCTATGGCGCCGCGCGCATGGTGATCTTCATGCACGACACGAAATACCTGGGTATTGAAGTCGAACGCGAGCAGGATGCGCGACAGATCATGGAGAAGATTATAATATCCAAGACGGAACCGGTCCAAGAGGCCGAAAAACCGGCCCTTGAGATCCCCCGCAACATCAGCTCCAAAATGCAGCAGATCAACCTTCTGATCGACGAGTTCGGCGGCGATGCGAACCGCGCGCACTGGCTCGATATTCTCAACCAGGGGCTCGGGATCTTGGCGGGTGATCTCCTGCCATTGATGGGTTTGATCGAACAGAAGCTTGGGATCAAGGACTTACCGCCGCCTGAGAAAGAGGACGATTTCGTACAGGCACTCAGGACGGTCATTGATTTTCTGGTCAAGAAAGCGGTCGAAGAGATGGGATCGTCCCAGGCGCGGGTCAAAGTACAGACCGTGATCGAAAAAATGCGGCAGTCAACCGGGTAATGACAACATGAAACAGGAATCTTTCAATAAATTCGAAGAGAAAGGCATCGGGTTGCCGTTTGCCGTGAGTAAGAGCGGTGAGACCATGGTCTCTCAGAGCGGCGAATCGCTTAAATCCAAGCTTGCGCAGGTCGGCACGGTGATCTTTGAAACGATCGGCGCGGTTGGGAGAGTGAAGATCGATACGCTCGAGATCATTGGTGACGCCAAGAGCGTCGTCATGGATTTTGATGATGAAAATCTGCTGGGGAGCCTTTTTGAGCCAAAGGACGGGACCGTCATTTCTGAAATCGTGGATTCTTTGAAAACCCTGAAGGTCGAACCTCATGTCGAGGCCTTGGTGAAACACGAGGAAGCGCCCAAACCGGCGTTGACCATTAATGTTCTCGATGACATAAAGGCAATGTTGAAAGAATACGTGGGTGATTTTGCGGACCGGATCTATCAAAACCAGATCAAGGCTCAGCGCATAAAAACCGATGATCTGCATGAGGAAGATGCCCGGCGTTTGATCTTCGCGCTGGGCAAGGCCGCGGGCATGATCATCGGCCCGTCCAAAGGGAAGGAATTGACGAACAAACTGCTGGCGAAACTGAAATGATCAGCATAAAAACAGGAGTCATTGGGTTAAGGTTGAGATGCTGGAAACGTAATCTCTCGGATTTCCCAACCCTTACCCATTTACGATCTTCTAGGAAGGAGGTTAAATGAATTGTTTATTATTTTTGTCGGCTGCGCCGTTCGGTATCGAACCATCACAGTATGAATCATTGGCGATCATCCCCAATTATCTTCTGGTTCTCGGCGCCGTCCTTTTGTGGCTGGCTTTCATCGTGCTCGGTGTGATTGCGCGGCGTTATGAGATCGTCCTGGGTGAGCGCACGAACTGGCAGTTCATGATCTTCGCGCCTACCGGCATCCTGGTCTTCGCGATCATCCAACTGGTGTTCTGCGGTATCGGCGGAAAGATGATGCTGCCTAAGGGCGGCATGAATTACCTGGCCTACAGCCTGTTCCTGCTCAGCGGATTGCTTTCCCTGCTTTCGGGTTTGAAATTTTTGAGCGTTACCAGGGGTAAATAGAATTAGGAGGGTGATATGAGAGCGGATATTATTGCAGAAGTTCTGTTCATTGTCGCGATCTTTCTTTCCATTATTTCTTTGTTCGTCTACGGCATGATAATCAAACGGCTCCTTGTGCTGATCAAAGGCAAGGGCACGTGGATATTCCCGGTCATCGGCGGTCTATTTCTCATTATTCTCGCCTTTGTGCATATCTACCGCATCGTTATCTATTTCCCGCTGCTTGGGACGGCCGGTCCAGGCGATCTTTTTGACCTGATCGTGGGTTCACTGGCGCTTGCGAGGGTGGAGAGCTACCTTCTGCTCGGAGCCGGGTTGTTCCCATTGATCGGCGGGATCCTTTATTACCGGGCAAGCTCAAAATAAACAGAAATTGTTGTCTTCTCGGGTCATATTGTTCTATAGAATTCAATAAGCACACCACATGATGATGGATACATTGAATAGATACCTGTGTTGGTTTTTTTATAAAACGAAGTAAGGAGGCGCATCGATGATAAAAGAGTTCTTGTTGGGTGGCGGTATTATGTGGATGCTCTTAGCGTGCATAGTATTGGGTTTAGCGATCCTGCTTGAACGGATGTATTCACTGTTTTTCAAGATCAGGCTGAACCCTGCAGTTTTTTTATCAAGAGTCCAGGCGTTGGTCAGTGAAAAAGGCGTACAAGCCGGCATCGCTTTGTGCGACCAGACACCGTCACCGGTCGCGAAGATTGTAAAAGCCGGGTTGGAAAAAGCAGATAAAGGTAAGGATGTCATCGAAGATGCGATAACGCGTGCCGGCGCAATAGAACTCGGATTCCTTGACCGGGGCATGGCGCTGCTTGCTGGTTTAACGACAGTGGCGCCGTTTCTGGGGTTCCTTGGCACGGTGACGGGTATGATGAAATCTTTTGCCGCTATTGCCGCGGCCGGCGAGGTGGAACCGACGATCGTAGCAAGCGGTATTTCCGAAGCCCTGATCACTACGAAATGGGGGTTGCTGATCGCCACACCCCTGGCGATCATCCATATCCTGTTTACCGGGAAGGTTGACGGTTATACCAGAGATATGGAAGAAGCCGCGGCGCAGCTGGTCGATTATCTCATGGAGCGCGGTCCCGGAACCAAGCAATAAAGTCCCATGATCATTAAAGCGCGGTCAAGAAAGATCGCCAGCATACCCACCGCTTCCATGGGGGACATTGCTTTTTTGATCATTATTTTTTTCATGACTTCCACGGTCTTTACGCGCGACAAAGGTTTGAAAATGCTGCTGCCAGAAAAAACCGAAAAGATCGATATCGTCAAGATAAAACCCGAGAATATCGTCACGATCATGATCAATCCCGAGGGCGCGCTAAAGGTCAAAGCCACGGGGCTCGGCGACGGGCTTGACCTCTCGGTACAGCAATATAACGAAGTCCGAAAAGTTATTCAGCAAAAGCTTCTGGAGCGCGATACCTTGCTCGTCGTATCATTGCGGGCGAGCAAGGACAGCCAGTACAAGAACATGATCGCGGTCTTAGACCAGATCAAGATGTCGCGTGTAACGGCCGCGGATGGCCGGGAATTGCGGGCGAACAAGATCAGCCTTATCCCGACCACCGAGGAGTGACGCCAAACATGCGCAAAAGCTTAGTTAGAAGACCGGCGCAGACACCTGACATTCCCACGGCATCGACCGCGGACGTGGCTTTCCTGCTGATCTTATTTTTCATGGTGACCACGGTGTTCCGGGCTACCTCGCTGCATTTAAAGATCAGTTTGCCCAAAGCCCAGGCGACCGAGCGGATATTGATCAGGCGAAATCTCGCCAACCTCTGGTTGGAAGCCGGCGGCAAGGTCTATATCGATGATGCGGTCGTGCCCATGGAATTGTTGAACGCGAAGATGGCGGCGAAGATCGCCGAGAATCCGGAACTGGTGACCATCCTGAAGATCGACGAGGGAACGAATTACGGGATCGTCGATCAGATGCTTGATCAGCTCAAAGAAGCCAGGGCGTTCAAGATCACTTTTGCCACGGAGTTCAGGACGTGACCGGGAGTTTATGAACGATCATAAAAAGCAATATGGAATTGCGATCCGCCTGGCCATGCTGGCCAGTACGATCATCACGATCATGCTTTTTTTATGCGTTCCTTACGCAGAACCAGAGCCGTATAAACTGAAAAAAGAGATCATTACCATGGTCGAGGAGTACACGGCGGAAATCAACAAATACAAGGCCGAACCGCCGCCGGCAGAACGGCCCAAGGTGGCGGTCGTCGTCGCGCCGGGCGAGGCTGCAGATAAAGAGGTGGAAACGATCGCGGCGACCGACTTCAACGAAGACCTGATCAGGACCGCGCCTTCGGGCCCGGATATCGAGGTCGTTTCGTACTACAAGGTTGAGGTAAAACCTCAGCCTCTCAATGCGCCGATCCCGGAATACCCGGATCTGGCCCGCAAGGCGGGCATCGAGGGCAAGGCAGTCGTGAAAATGCTGATCGATATCGACGGCAGTGTCATTGATGTCCAGATCCTGAAATCAAGCGGCAACCAGATGCTGGACGAAGCGGCATTGACCACGGCTCGGAAGTCGAAATTCACGCCGGCAAAACAGCGGGATAAACTGGTGCGCGTTTGGGTGTCCAAACTGTTCGAATTCAAACTTGAGATGCAATAATGCCCGGCAAATGACGGATCTGGGCAACCGGCCAGTTAGAGCGATTCAAGGTATTGACAATTCGATGATTTTGTATATATTATTATATATATTATGTTCATAATAGAAGGGGGTGATTGATAATATTGACTGAATGGTTAGTGATTTCGCGGAGATGGATAATAAATGCTAACCCGGTTGAAAATCTAAAAATAAGGTTTGGCAGGGATCGTGACCCATCGATCTTTGCTGATGATAGCATTTTTGTTGTACGAAGCACAATAGGCAAAGAATCAGAAAAGGAGGCATAATGAAGAGGAATCTTTTGATTCTTCTGGTAATCACCGCACTGATGATGATTACCTGCGGTAATGAACCACCGCCTGACTTCTACGAAGGTACGCCTGAAGACAGCGCGGCAATCCTTACCGAACTCAACGCGCATGCAGACTTCTTGAATACGCACGATCTCTGCACTGCAATCAAATGTTCTGTCACCATGGCAGCGGTGTCCTTTCCGATCGGCGATTCATTCTACAAGGCCGATTCGCCGCTGGTCAAGCAGCATATTACGATGCTCGGCGATACTGTTTCGGTGCTTACCCGGTTCCAGGATCTGTGGTTCGCGAAGGATACTACGTGCACAGTATACCTTTTCGATACCTTTACCATAATCTCGCAGTACGACTGGGACAAAAGGTATACCGGACACTACCTGCTAACTATTGACACGTTGGTCGACACAACCCAGGTACCGTGGGATACCCTCTATGATACGGTGGGCGTTGTGCTTACGACGGTCGACATTGATTCAGCCGGTGGACCCGACGAGAACACGCCAATATACGCTGAGGGCTTGAGACACTTGTTCCTTGATCCGGTGCGGGAAATGGCCATTGAGGACGGGGATACGACCTATCCGCTTGCCGACCCCCGTGTGTGGGTGCTCAAGCGCATATCGTACGGGAATTACTACTTCCCCAGCGAGGGCGCTGATTATCCCCTCATCTACCAGGTCAGGCTTAGCCACGCCGATGGCAGGGTTGACACAATCCGTGACGTCGTGACCGACACCTTGTTCACCGGGCACGCCATGAACCGTTTGAAACACATCGATTCCTTGATGCAGTTCACGGCTGGAGAAACACTCGATGTCGCTATTTTGCTCGGCAGCATAACCGTGGACAGCACTGTTTCTCTCTTCTTCGTGAGCGGCAGCGGCTACCGGTCAAAGGTCGTCGACGGCCATGGAAAGTTCGTCGTTCCAGCCGCCAGTTCTTCAACGGGTATCATGAACCTCGTTTTTGAGGTCATTTTGAAGGACTCCTATTATTACTTGGTGCCAGCAAAGGACTATTTAGCGAACGCATGGCTGGTTCCAGTCATAGTTCAGTAGGAGGTGAACAATGAAAAAAATATTAACCTTGCTTTTTGCCGGGCTATTCCTGTTCGCGGCTGAATACGGAAAGATCACCGGTAAAGTAGCAGATAGCGAAACAGGCGATGCCCTGATCGGTGCCAACGTCATGGTCGAAGGTACGGAACTCGGTTCGGCCTCGGATGTCGCGGGCGAGTATGTGGTGTTGTATGTGCCCGCCGGTACATATGCCGTGGTCGCGTCATACCTCGGGTATGACCCGTACACCTTCACCAACGTGGTCGTGAATTCGGACCAGACAACGATCCTTAATTTCCGGCTCCGGCCCACGGTCATCCAGGTCGAAGGCGTGACATCGATCGCGGTACGCGAACCGATCGTCATTTCGGCGACCCAAACGGGCCGTTCGGTGACGTCTCAGGATATCAACCGCCTGCCGGTCACGACGATCAACCAGGTCATTTCGCTCCAGGCCGGTGTTGTTCAGAGTAACCTCGGTACCCATCTCCGGGGCGGTCGTGCCAACGAGATAACCTATTTTGTCGACGGTATCGTGACCAAGGTGCCGCAGACCGGTGGCCAGTCGGCGCAGATCAATCCCGGCGCCGTCGAGGAAGTCACCGTGGTCAGCGGCGGTTTTGACGCTGAATACGGCGATGCCCTTTCCGGCATCATCAACGTCGTAACCCGCGAAGGCGGCACCAAACCATCGGGTTCGGTCAGCTGGCTGACCGACGAAATGTTCGTGACCGACAATATGGACGGGCTCAATTTCGGCTACAACCTTTATGAGCTCTCTTTCGGCGGTCCGATCCCGCTATCCAACCGGTTCCGCTACTTCCTGTCCGGCGAACTGATGATGACGAAAGCATATGTTGACGCTTATTACAAAGTGCCTTCGCCGAGGATGGACTACAAAGGTAATGCGCGGTTTTCCTACCTCTTTCCCAATGCCAAGGGCAAAGTGACCCTATCCGGATTCAATTCCCGCGAGCAATGGGTGCAATGGGGCAATGCGGCCGGCAATGGCGTCAGTCTGAAGTACTTTGCCGCTGTGCCCATGGTGCGCCAGAAAAACTGGATCGGTTCATCCACGTTCAATTATATGATCACGGCGCAGACCCTGACATCGCTGAAGATCGGCATGACCCATTTTGACCAGGTTTTCGGCAACCGTGATTATGCCTATGAGGATACAACCGACCGTCAGTGGTTCCAGGATTTCCGGATAAAAGGCGAGCATCTGATCCAGTACCTTGATAATATAAGCGATAACCCGGATCTCTCGCCGCGCAACATCATTATCGATAGTCTCCAGAACTACCATGAGGAATTCACGGATCGTGATGTCCAGGCTTTACGCAATAATCCCTATGGCGTGGAAGCCCTCTTTTATACGTATGGCGACTACCGGGTCTGGCGTTACACGACGAACAATGATATCCAGGCGCGTTTTGACCTGACCCACTCTATCGGCAAGCTCCATGAATTCAAGACCGGTTTGGATTATACTCAGTACGACATGTTTTACGCCGACAATACCCTGCCCTGGGTAAACAACCCGTTCTGGGATTACTACAATCGCCAGCCTTTCAAACTCGCCGGGTTCCTGCAGGATAAAATGGATTTCGAGGGGTTGATCGCGCGGCTGGGTTTGAGGATCGACTACTTCGATCCTAAGGCAATGACCTACACGAACCCCGGTGATTTCCTTGATTCCAACACGACCCAGGCGACATCGAGCTATAAGATATCGCCGAGGGTCGGGTTCTCCCTGCCGGTCACGGAACGCATGAAATTCCGTTTCAACTACGGGCACTATTTCCAGTTGCCGGCGCTTGACGATATGTACGGCATAACCGATACTTCGGTCGTACGGGTCGCCCTGACCCGCGGCAACACGATCATCGGTAACATTCTCATTAAACCGCAGAAAACGGTACAGTACGAGTTCGGATTGGAGAACCAGTTCACCAACGACATCATCTTCGGGTTCACGACGTATTTCAAGGATATCTATGACCTCTCGCAAACCCGCGAGGTTCCTGCTTTGCCGACGCCATATTTCCAGATGTTCAACGTGGACTACGGGAACATCAAGGGCTTTGAGTTCCGGTTGGACAAATTGATGTCCAGCATGTGGAGCGTGGGCATAACTTATACCCTGCAGTTCGCAAAAGGAACCGCTGCGTATGCCGGCGAATGGTACGATGACCATTACTATTACCAGATCGAACCGCCGGTGATCGATTACTGGCTCGATTTCGATGAGCGGAACACTTTAAACGCTAACCTGGACCTGGATCTGCCCAAGGATTTCGCGTTTATCCCCCTGCAGAACGTGTCCAGTTCATTCGTGTTCTCGTATCACTCGGGTCAGCCCTACACGCCTAAGAACCTGAAGGGTGAGAAACTGGGCGATGATAACTCGGCGCGAAAACCAAGTTTCTGGAACGTGGATTTCAACGCGTCCAAAGGTATCGCGCTGGGGCCGGTCAATCTCCGCATCAATGCACTCATCCAGAACCTCTTCAATACGAAACAGGTCCTGGCTGTTTATGAAACTTCGGGTGATCCGGTCAATCATGGCGATCCTGAACCGCAGCTCGACGCGTTCACCGTGCTTACCCTCTCGAGCACCCGGTACTCGCCCCAGGGTGACTACAACCACGACGGCGTGATGTCGCGCGTAGAGGAAAAAGAAGCCTACATGGCTGCCCTCAAGGATTTCTATGACAACCCCCGCAACTACTACGGACCGTTCAAGGTGCAGTTGGGCGCAGGGATAAGTTTCTAAGACTTGGAGGTAACAATGAGAAAGTCGTTCACATTAATACTTATCGCCGCGGCCCTCGGTTTCAGCCGGACCGCGACACCGGTTAATCAAAGCCGCACGTTCCAGATCCTGGTACATAATATCAACCAGGTGGAAATGTGCGTGTCGAACTTCGGCAAGTTCGGGCAGGGTGTGAGTGGAAATGAGCCCGGTCTCTGGTGGCCGGTAGGCAGCGGTCAAAACTACGTCTACGGTGCCGGTTCCTGGTTTGGCACATTGAGCGGTGCGGATACGATGGTGACGATCGGCTACGGCCCGCACGGCGGTGAATCCGAATACGGTCCGGGCCTTGCCGGCTGGGTAACGAGCGATCCCCAGGCGATCATTTTCATGTATCCGAGCACCTGGAGCTCGATCGATTATACGCGGCTGCCCATGGCTCCCAGGGAAACAAAATCCCATCAGGATTCATGGTGTGCGTATAACGACCTTGATGCCACCTGGCACATGCCCGGCGACACCAAGCCGATCGGTCTCGAGGTCTACCAGACCGTTTATGCCTGGAACCTTTCGACGACTCAGGACATTATCTTCATAAAATACGAAACGAAGAACGTGAGCGGGGCAAAGCTCACAAATTGCTACTTCGGAGTGGCCTGCGACAACGATATCGGTAATGAATCCGGTCCTGCGGCCAATGACCGGATCTCGGGTATCGTGGGTCAGTGGTATGTGATCGACGGCGAATCCCTATGGGTCGATAACCTCGGCTACCAGTGGCAGGAAACGGCTGAAGCAGGATGGTCCTCATTCCCGGGCGCGATCGGTTTTGACTATTTGCAGAGCCCGTATGATCTGGTGGAAGGCGAGGACAAGGACAACGACGGCATTCCTGATCAGTATGAAATGGACAGCGCGTGGTACGCCACCAATCTTCCGTCAACGCAATGGGATGTTGACGGGGATGGGACTCCGGACTGGCGCGATCCTTCCCAGATACCCCAGATCGGCATGACCGCGTTCAAGCGGTTCACCCTGAACCTTGAGCCGAATAAAGACAATGAAAGATACGTGACCCTTGCCGGCTATAACTTCAAGACCATGGCATACGAGCCTTTCAATGACACGGTGCCGCCGGCGCCTGACGACCAGCGGTTCCTGCAGTGCAGCGGCCCGTTTGAGCTGGATACTAATGTCACGGCCACGGTAATGGTCGCGGTCATACTGGCCAATTGGTATGAGGGAACCATTGTAAGGCCTGACACGGCGCTGGTAAAGACCGACAATATGGCCCAGTTCATCTATGATATGAACTGGCTGCTGCCGGGACCTCCTCCGCCTCCCAACCTGACGTGCGTGCCCGGCGATAAAGCCGTTACTCTGGTGTGGGATAATCTATCAGAGATCACGCCCGATCCATATTACAAGGTGGTCCATTACGCGGACACCTCGTCGGCGGTCTATGATCCGTTCTATATGGAATACGATTTCCAGGGTTACAGCGTCTACAAGAGCAAGACCGCGCTGGCTGGTACCTGGGAAAAACTGGCGGGTTTTGATAAGTACGATGGGATCATCTGGACCTACTACACCGGCTCAGACACGCTCAAGGCGGTTGACAACGGGCTGGTGCATTCATATATGGACGAAGATGTACGCAACGGTTTCACGTACAACTACGCGGTTGCGGCTTTTGACTGGAACCTGGTGAAAGAAACGGATTCGACCGCGCGCGTGCTCATGTTCCAGAGCGGCTACGTGCCCGTGGTGGCGGTGCCGCGGCGTGAGCCGGCGAACTATATACCGGGCAGTTTCACGATCGAGTCTGAATCGGGCAATCCGGCGCTGGCAACCAACAACATCGCGGTGGCGATCACCTATCCTTTGAAGATGACGGCCGATCCGATGTATCTGGAGTTCGGCGGTTATCTGTACGATCCGATCAATACCGCGCCGTTCTACCGTTCCTTCCTGGTGGATAACGGCGGCAACTACGTGGATACTTTCATGACTTCAGTCGTGTTCGTCGACACGACGTTGACGATCACCGAAGCGCCGTACGAGTTCAAGGAATTCCACGGTCTGAGCGTGACATCGATCTTCAAACGGTATGACATCCCGACCAACGTTTCGATCTTCGACACGGTGATCATGACCGGCACTTATCCGGAATCACTGGTGGCGCCGAAAGTGATCGGGACGAACTGGGCGTACCGGGGTAACGATTACGAAGTGACCTGGATCAAGGCGCACGGCAGCGATTCGGTGAACAGCGTGACCGTGGTCGATCTGATGACCGGCGAGACGATCCCGTATAAGGCCGGAAGCACGGATACGCTGGCCGACGGCTGGTGTTTCAAGAGCAGCGTGGCTGCGACCAACAATACCGACACCTTGGTCTACGACCCGCCGGGCGGTTTGCCGACCGGCACGCGGAGTTTGTACGTCTGCGGCGGCGAGGTTAATTTAAAGAAAGGTCCGTACCTGGTACTGGGTGATCCGCGACCCGGTGACGGTGATTTGTGGACCGTGCGCGCGGATCCGGCCTATCTGCCGGCGCCGATCAACGGGCGGCTAAAGATCACGCCCACGCCGGCGTTTGTGCAGCTGGATTCGGCCCTGACGCTCAACGTGAAGGTCGTGCCGAATCCGTACATCATTGCCAACGAGTGGCAGCAGTCATTCCGGCTGCGCCGGCTGCGCTTCATCAACTTGCCGTCGACGTGCACGATCCGGGTCTTCAATCTCAACGGCGAGCTGGTCAAGACGCTGACGCATACCAATAATACGACATCCAGCAGTGGTTCCGAGCTTTCCAACTTCACCGGTGGTGACGAGTGGTGGGATCTCTTGAGCGAGAACCGCCAGCTTGTGGCGAGCGGCATCTATGTCTTCCACGTCCAATCCGATGTCGGTGAACAGATCGGCAAATTCGTAGTGATACGGTAAGGAGGCGACAATGAAGAGATTCTTAGGCTTGCTTCTAATCTGCACTTTGCCCCTGTTTGCTGATTTCGCAAAACTGGGGACATCTGGTGCGCAATTTTTGAAGATCGGTGTGGGACGCGGTACAGCTATGGGTGAAGCGTTCGTGGCCGTTGCCGACGACGTTTCTTCGGCTTACTGGAACCCATCCGGTCTTGGCACGCTGACGACCCGGGAGATCTGTCTTTACCATAACGAGTGGATCGCGGATATCAGGCACGATTACCTGGCCATGGCTTTGCCGTTGAGTAATTTCGGCACACTGGGAATAAGCCTGACCGCGTTGACCATGGGACAGATGGAGATCCTTTCGGTCGATGACCCGAACACGGAAACGGTCCGTGAAGATACCGGCACCGGCACTTTTTTTGGAGCATCTGATTTCGCTCTCGGGTTTTCGTTCGGCAGGATGTTCACGGACAAGTTGGCAGCCGGAATCACTTTGAAAGCGGTGGAAGAAATGGTATGGGATATGTCATCGGGCGGCCTGGCCGCCGACTTTGGCATTCACTACAATACCGGATTCAAAGGCCTGAAGATCGCCGCTTCGATGAGTAATTTCGGTGGCGATATCAGTTTCGGTGGAAGGCAACTGGAGACGACGACTAGACCTCCTAACTACCCTGATTCATTAGATCGCACATACGACCCGATACCGATAGAATACCGGACCACTCCCTATCCGCTCCCGCTGATTTTCCGGTTCGGACTGGCCTTTAATCCCATTGAAAACGAGGCTTCCCGGCTTACGATCGCCCTTGATTTGAACCATCCGAATGACAACTACGAGACGATCAATCTCGGGTTTGAATACGGCTACCTCAATACGATTTTCCTGCGGACCGGGTACAAGATGTACCTGAACATGGACTATATGAAAGCGATGACCGGCGGTGCGCCGATCATCGATACCACGGACAATTCGATCAGCGGTTATGATTGGGGTGATGAAACTGAATGGCTGTTGAATAATCTGACGGCGGGGGTTGGGTTCAATCTTAAAACCGGCGCGACCGGTATCAAGATCGATTACGCCTACGTGAACAAAGGTGTGTTGAAGGCAACCCACCGTCTGGGATTGACAGTCGGATTCTAACAAATGCGGTTATCCCTTGCTCCCTCTATCGGGGAGCAAGGGATAGCTGTCGGAGGTTTTAATGAAGAGAACATGTGTGTTTTTGTGCCTGGCGGCGTTAACCGCTGCTTTTGCCATAAATACCGATCTCATTCCTCAGGAAAAGATCGCATCGGTCGCGAACCGGCTGATCGGTCAAAAATTCGGCACCGACTTCCGTCTGAATGATGTCCTGCCTTATTACAGTGTTTTTGACGGATCACCCAACGCTTACGCGTATATCTACAAGAACAACGCGGGCGATCCGGTCACCATTGTGATGGGCGCGCGTTACACGTCGACGCCGGTGGGTGAAATAACACGCGGCATGCCGCGTGCCAAAACCAACCAGGATAAAGCGTTGAATGCGGCACGCCAGATCCTGACCGCGGAACCGGTTATGTCGAAGGCATATTATTGGGGACCCGGCGAGGAATATCTGGGTTTTCGATCCGGGGACCAGGAAGTACTGATCAACCTGTACACTTACCAGAAATTCAATGGGGATATAACGAAAGTCATTCCCAATCCCGAGCTGGAAAGACTGACCCGCGACAAGTGGGAAAAATATCTTTCGATCACCGACTATACCACGAGACAGGGCAATTACGTTGACTCAGTGCCATGGATCGACTGGGTTTACGGCTGTTCGCCGACCGCAGCGTCCATGATGTTCGGTTACTGGGACGCCCGCGGTTATGGCCGGCTCATCGATTACTATTTCACTCACTGGGATTATCCCGAAGGCGAATGGAACGATTGCGCGAACGTAAACCGGGAACTGGCGATAGCGATGTACACCGACACCATGACCGGCGGCACGTCCATCGGCAATATCCGGAACGGCATGATCAACGTGGCGAACTCGATCCACGGGCATTCATTCAGCGCTTCCACTTCGCCCCAGGGCCAATCGTACAATCAGTATGTCTTTTCCTGGATCAAGACCGAGATCGATGCCCAGCGCCCCTGCCACTGGAGTATTTTGTACTACTGGTATGGCGGTCAGTACATCAACCATTCGGTAACCGGTGTCGGTTATGATATAATCCTCCCTGATACGTTTGTCCAGATCCACACGACCTGGGATAACGGCGAACCGCTATGGCCGCTGTGGACGTACTACAGCGGTACTTATTCTTATGATTACGTGGTGACCTTAATCCCGGGCGGCGCGACCGCTAACAATATCTTCGTGACGCGTCCGGTGGGCGGTGATCTCTATGCCTTGCCCACGGTTTTCGGCGGCATAAAATACAATATCCTTTGGAATTACACGGGTACGACGATCGATCACTGCAAGATGTGGTATTCTCACGGTGAAAACGCTCATAGTTATGACTCGCTGAACTGGAACGTGATCACGAGCAACGCGGCCAACACGGGTAAATATACCTGGACCTGTCCGACGACGGTGTGTTCTTTGCGCGTGAATATGAGCGCGCTCAGCGCCGCCAATGCCCGGATTGCGGCTGACGGTATGGTCGGGCGATGCCTGGTTAAGAACCCGTCGCACTCGGCCGAAGTCACGCTGGCCGGGCACTATGATACCGGCGGCTGGGCATACGACGCGGCGCTCGCGGGCAGCTACGTTTATGTCGCCGACGGCGTATCCGGGCTGACGGTCATTGACGTCAGCGATTCCTCGCTGCCCGATTACTATTCGGGCTTGGCTCTTCCGGGGCTGAGCAACTGCATCGCGATCAGCGGACAATACGCGTATGTCGGTGACCGTGAAGATACGCTGCGCGTAGTGTCGATCGCCAATCCGCTGAATCCGGTCCAGGTCGGCAAGTGCAGCATCGCGGATGACGTGCGCGATGTCTATGTGTCGGGATCCTATGTCTATGTGGCGGCGCGCAACCAGGGACTGGTTATTGTCAACGTGACCACCCCGTCCAATCCGCAGATCGTCGGCACGCTTGATACCGACGGGATGGCATATGATGTATGTGTTGACGGCAACTACGCGTATGTTGCCGACGCGACCACGGGTGTCAAGGTCATTGATATCAGCAACCCCGCGAGCCCGGTTCTGACGGGTTACAACAATACCGCCGGTGTGGCTAACGGCGTATGCAAATCCGGCAGCCGCGTTTACGTCGCCGACGGCGCTACCGGGATCAAGGTTTTTGATGCTTCAAGCCCGGATACGCTGATATTGCTGGGTTCGCTCGATACGCCGGGGAGCGCGACCAGAGTGAGCTATTGGAACAATCTTCTGTTCGTGGCCGACGGCACCAATGGCGGCTTGAGGGTGATCAACGTGACCAGCCCGACCAGTCCGGTTGAGGCTGGATATATGCAGGGATATAGTGCGGGCGGCAACCTGGTGGTCGACGGGAATAAGGTATATCTGGCCGACGGTTCCATCGGATTAGTGGTTATTCTCCAGACGATCACCGGTGTCGAGGAACACAATGTCCAGCTACCGCCGCAGGCGGTCAGTATGAATATCGGCCCCAATCCGTTGAAACTGCGCCAGCCGGCAGTGATCAGCCTGGTCCTTAACCGGGCCAGCCAGAGCAGCATCCAGCTGCTCGATTGCTCGGGCCGGCACGTTGCGGATATCTTTAACGGCGTCCTGAACAGGGGTGAGAACCGCATTCACTGGCAGGGCGGCAACGATATCGCCGCGGGCGTGTACTTTGTTGAGCAGCACACGGGAAGTATCAGCACGATCCGGAAATTAGTGCTGGTGAAGTAATGAACTCTGCGGTCTCCGCGGATCTTTTTTCATTTCAGCGCTGTCCGCGGAAAGATCTTTCAATGAAAGGAGGTGGTACATAAGAAAAAACAGGGTGACAATAAAGGCAACAATGTTCAGTTGGATAACTGAACTAACTAGCTAATGAAAGGAGAAAAAATGAAGTATGTAGTTGCACTATTAGTTGTTGCAACCGTAATGTTCGCGGGCACGAAGCCGGTGATCAATGAGATGTATATTGATAACGGCACCGCGGTGCCCAGCTACGGTAATGACTGGCGCGATGGATATCTTGTGGATTCTTCCGCCAACCAGTACACGCTGGCCCTGACGCACCAGGAATGTATTTCGTATAACGAGACCGCGGACGCCATTGCCGTCGTTAACCGTGACTATCAGGTCAGCGGCGTACTGAACGTTCACAGCGCTGACGGTGGTTTGTCATTCTGGATGGATGACTGGAGCGTTTACGGGCAGGATTTCGGGCCCGGGCGATATCCCACGGCGATCGCCGCTGATGCGGCGCCCTATATATCGTTCCCATACCTGTATTCCGGCGCATGGGGCGGTGGTGGCGGGCAGTATTGCTCAGGCGGCTGGTACAGCTCGGCTTGGGACCCGGCAATCGATCTCTATCCCGGGAACGGGTTTGTTCAGACCGTGATCGGGAAGGAAATGCCCAACGGCAATATGTGCTTTATCCTCTACGGGACGAGCCCGTTCCAGCTGTATTACCGTACCTATACGCCAGATCTGGGCACCCTGCTCAGTCAGGGAACTTTGAGCGCCGCGGCCACGTACTACTGGGGATGGGACAGCAATCTGAATGCGGGTATCGCCTACGTGTTCTATTGCGATGATGCCCTCAATGTTTATTATCGCACGTCCACCGATGGCGTCACCTGGACCTCCGAGGCCTCCTATAATCTGGTCTGGCCGAACCCCTACACGAATAACCTGATCGACCTGTCCACGGGCGTTCAGGCGTGCGTGAAGGATGATGGCAATCCCGTTCTCGTGTTCGACAACCGAAACGGCGATGACGGGACCTACCCGCCGTACAGCAAGGTCTACGTGTCAACGGCATCGGGCGCGGCTTGTACGCAGGTTTCGCCCACCGGCGCGGATTCAGAGCGTTACTATGTCACGATCGGGACCGCCGGGACCAAGGTCGGCGTGATCTACTGCCAGCCCAGGAACAACCTCGACGATTCGTTGACCTGGCTTGATGTTTTCTATACGCAGTCCGAAAACGGCGGCACGACCTGGTCGACGCCCGTGAACCAGACCTCGGATCATACAAGGCGGACCTGCATACCGCAGCTTTCCAAGAGGCTTGACGCCGCGAGGAACCGCGGGTATATGCTTTACGGCAACGCGATCGGGAGCGATGTGGACCTGATGTGGGCCTATGATGCGCAATCCGCAAGAGCGACCCGCATTTATTTCCAGACCGTATCTGCGACCGGCGTCGCTGAGAACAAGAGCGAGCTGCCGACAAGGATCGCTCTCAATGTGAAGCCTAACCCCGTCCGCGGTCATGCGGCCCTTACGTACTCGCTGCCTAACGCGGGCAACGTCTCCTTGAAGCTCTTCTCGACCGACGGACGTCTGGTCAGGGAGCTTGAGCATGGGACAAGGGAAACCGGTGTCTACACGGTCAATATCGGCACCAGCGACCTGGTGAGCGGAACTTACTTCGTAGTGCTTGAGACCGCTGGGAATACCATCAGCAGCACGATGGTGGTCACTCGGTGATCTAAAGCAATACAGAATAAAAAGGGGCGGTTGTTCACCGCCCCTTTTTTGTTGGTCTTTCTGATCTGTCTAGTTTCTCTGGTCTTTTTAGTTCACCTGATATCCTGATGTCCTGATATCCATATCCTGATAAACTGTATCTCTTCTCCTTTTCATCTCTTCATCTCTGCTTCTCTTCATGCTTTTTGTCCTACCCTCTTACCTTCTCAACTTCCTAACTTCAGCTATTTTATCACGCCCAGCCATGTGCCCAGGATGAATTGCAGGCGTCCGATCAGCAAGCTCACGCGCGCCATGACCGTGTAGCCGAAAGCCGCGCCGAACCCGATCATAACGAAGAAAATACCGATGCGCGAGGTCACTTTCAGGATCCCTTTTTGTTCGCGGGAAAAATAGAAATAGGAGACAACGCAGATAACGCCCAGGAATAGGATCGCCGACCAGATGATGCCGGTCGAACCTGCGTGCCAGCGCTGGAAATTGTACGGCGTGAGGATCGTGCCCTGGACCTGCTTGATGATGTAGGCCTGGATCGTGGCCGGGATCGATGCGCCGATACCATAACCCATCAAGATGCCGATCGGAATGCGGACAAGCCATGATATTTTGGGGATAAAACGCGTGAAGTAGAGCGCGCCGATGATGAAGGGGATGATCAGGATGAGCCGGCCCCGGAACAACGGGTTGAACAAGGTCGGCACGAGAATGTTGTGATAATAGAAGGTCACGGCGTAGCCGTTGGACACACCGACAAAGATATGCTCGGCCACTTTATAGAAAGGGTTGTCCCGATAAAGAAAGGAGAAGATCGCCAACGTCAACAATGCGCCGATCCAGACCCATGGGTCAAATGAGATGTTCATTTCTTCCTCCCTTTAATAAAGTAGCCGATGTTCCCGATGATGATGAATGCGATCATGACCAGGTGGGCATAGGTCAGTGAGGGCAGGGATTCACTGGCCTTTCTCCTTGCCTTGATGTGCAGTTCGCTGGCGATCATTTCCTCGTATTCGGCCGCGCCTTTCATACCGACCATTAAGCCGGAGAATTGGCCGGTCTGTAGATAGGAATAGAACTCCGACCCGGATACTGCGGTCACGCCGGCGCCAACCTTTAGACCGAACCGGTTCTGGGCGTATTCGATCCACCAGCGGGGGACATCACTGCTGCTCAGCGATACGAGTAGACCGACGTTCCGGTAGTTCTTGATGCGTTTCATCAGGGGCAGCGTATCGGTCTTGTTGCCGTAGTAGTCTGTTTTATAGACATTGGCAATGCTCTCGCCCATACCCAGGATCGGGACCAGAGGAGGCGGTTGCCAGCCGAGAAATACATAGTCCCGGCCGTACAGTATGCTGTCAGCATTGGTCTTGGCGTTTTTGTTGAATTCTTCAGTGATCTGGGTCAGAGCGCTCTGAGCCATACCCAGGGGCTGGACATAGAGGGAAAGGACCAATATCTTTATTCTCCGCGTGAAAGCGTGGCGCAGGATCGACAAAGCCATGGGTTGCAGCTCGGGCACATCGCGCGGGTCGTATTCAAAGTTGATGATCATTGCCTTGTTCGGCGGGATCGCTTCCACGGCATTAAAAAGTTTCTGTACCGGTTCCATAACCCGGACCCGAAGCGGTACATTAAAAAGCATGGGCAGGATCACCACGATGGCCAGTATCAGGTAGATGATCCGGCGATCGATCTTAAGCATCCTTTCAACGAATTTCATTCGCCACCTCCGCCGAGCCAGTTACGTTCTATGCCCAGCAGGATCTTCAGCGCCGTTGCCAGCATGCCGAGGGCGACGCCCAGCAAGATCCCACGTTGAGCTGCCACGTTGGGGACATCCATTATCCACTGCGCAAATGATGGCAGGCGGTGGGAGATCTGGTCACCAAAGGGAAGGATCCCGATCATGACCACGAAAGCTGAAAGAAGCAATAATGTCGCTTCCGGCGACCGTGCCCGAAACGCCCGGTAAGCGGCCGATGCCATGAGGAAGGCAAGAAGCGCGAACATCGTGGAACCGAGGGGGACTTCAACGTTCAGGTATATGCTCTGGATGTCAAAATGGAATGTGCTGATGTGAGTCGGAAGCGGGCCGGTACCGGCGACACCGCCGAAAAGACCGATTATTGAAGTAACGGCAAAGGTTAATAATAAGACCCATGAGTACTGCCAGTTTTCCCGGTGCCGTTTTATTTTATCGAAATGGACGCGGATGAGACTGCCCAGTCCGAGGACGAGCGCGAACGCGGCGACGATCTTCATGATGTCATTGCGGAAGAAATCATCGGTTTTTTGGACGGCGGGGTGGGGGATCAAAAAGGGTATGATGCCCATGATGCCTACGATGAAAACCAGGATCAGCGGAAGCGTTCTCTTCATTGGTTCCTCCTATTTAAAAAGATTAAGGACTGGGAACTTCGTCAAAAGCCCGATGATCGAAGCCGCGATCAAAGCGATGCCGATAATGAGTTTGGAGAAGTCTTCACCTTTGATGCCGCCCATAAGCAGGGGCTCCTTGGAAATATAAGCGGATGCCGCATACAACTCCTCGCCGATCAGGGTGAAGTCGCATGCGGTGACAAAGAACGGCAGCTGTGATACCTGGTCCGTGCCCGCGATCTGGATTGCGCCGGTGGACGCGCCGGTCTCGGCCATGATCAGCGATTCAGCGCGGAACCAGCCGATCAGAAAATTGGTCGCGGGTTTTTCCCGCACCATGATGCCGTCAACCGCTGCCGCGTAGGCGAACTGGGAATCCGTGACGAAATAGACGCTGTCCGGGTCAAAAGCATCGGGCCGGCCGACCGAACTGTACGCTTCCTTGACTATCTCCCGCGCCACGGTATAGACGATCGGGTCGGAATGAGGATTTATGAACCGAGTGTTATATTGGGCGCACTTCTTGGCGACTTCGCCGATGATGTTGAGAGAAGCGATGGTCGCGATGTCCTCGATGTAACCGATGCCCGTGGTATACAGGATGGGTTTGCCCATTTCGGTTGCCCTGCCCACCGCGTCGTCGATGGCTTGAAGCCCAGCGATCTTCCGGATATAGAGCTCTTTGCCTTTGCGGGCGTGGTAGATGTAATACAGGATTATGAAACCGAAGATCGCCAGGGCGATGAAAATGTTCAGTTTATTGCGGTCGATCCACTGGGCACTGCTTTTTACCGGTGTGGATATTCCGGAAAACGCCCTGATCGTATCCTGAACCGCGGCCACTTTGTAATAGTATTGTTTGTTGTCCTCGGTCTCGTCCTGGATGAAATTCTTGCCGTTCCCGATGAAGTTTATTTTTTCAAAATCGACGCCGTTATCGCTGCGATAGATCTCGTAATTCGTCAGGACGGCGTCGTCGGGAGATAATTGCCATTCGATGTTTATTGTGCCGCCACCATCGTCAGGGGCGTCATACGCCTTCAGATCGGTGGGCGGAGCAAGGGCCACTGTGAATGCTAAAAAGATCAGGGTCATACAACCTCCTTATTTTTGTGTTTCTCTCTTGTTGTTTCCTCTCCTCTTTGAGGAGAGGGTAAGGGTGAGGAGTTCAAATCCTTATTTTTTATTTGATTCAGAATATCCTCCAAAACAGCATTCAGATTCAATAGAACATCCCTGTCAGAATATCGCAGGACAAGGATACCCTTATGTTTTAAATAAGCACTGCGTTTTGTGTCATAATAGAGTATTGTACTCTGCAAATGTTGACTGCCGTCAATTTCAATACATAAGTTGCGCTCAGGACAGAAGAAATCAAGTATGTAAGAACCTACAGGATGTTGCCTTCGGAATTTGGTATGGATAAGTTGTCTATTTCGAATCTTAGACCATAGTTTCTTTTCTGCGTCAGTCATGTTTTTTCGTAGCTGTTTAGCTCTTAAGGTTTTTATTTTTGTTTTTATCAATGTAAACCCTCACCTTTATCCTCTCCCTTGGAAAGGGAGAGGGATGGAAAAGGAGTATCTCCTCCCTTGGAAAGGGAGAGGGATGGAAAAGGGGTATCTCCTCCCTTGGTAAGGGAGAGGAATGGAAAAGGGGTATCTCCTCCCTTGGAAAGGGAGAGGGATGGAAAAGGGGTATCCAGGTCCTTTGGAAGGACGAGGGATATGAGCGGAGTGTATTCTTTTGTAGGGAAGAGGGGTGGAGAATAAGAATTTTTCTCCCGTATATCCCTCTCCTCTTTGAGGAGAGGGTAAGGGTGAGGAGTTCATTCTCGGCATCCACACGGCTTTTCCCCGCATTTCGGGCAGCCGCGCCCGTACTTTTTCATGGCGCGCTCCGCATCAATGCCCAGAATCGAGCCGACCGATAATAGCCAGGCCAGGGAATCGGCGAATTCTTCCTCTATTCTTTTCTTTTCGCCCTTACGGATCGCACGGGCGAGTTCGCCGATCTCTTCGATGAGCCAGTTAAAGGTTTTGGGTAAGCCGCGTTTGGAATCTCTCTTGAAATAGATCTGCTGGATCAAGGACTGGTGCCTTTTCAAATCCATTAAATAAAGTATATACTTAAATCTTTAATTTGCAAGAGCAAGATGCAGCGGCAATAAGCAGCAAAAAAGGGAAGGGTTTTTAGGCCCTTCCCTTTTGTTGACTCGAGGATCGGTTAGAAGTTGTACTCCCAGTCGTCATCCCAGTCTTCGCCGCCGATGCCGTTCCCGTTGCCGTCCAGGTAATAGTCCTTGTCGCTCTGTTTCAGGTCTTTGGACGCGAATGCGTCGGGCGCTCCGGAGGTCGCGCGCATGTAGTAGTAATCGGCGTATGTCACGTCGTCAGCGTAGTTGGTCCATATCCTGAGATTACCCGGGACAAAGCCGTCATTGTCAAAGACCTTGATGGTGGTCAGGTCGATCAGGGTTTCATCCATTTTCTTTGAGAACGTGAAGCGCGCGCCGCCAGTTATGCCGGCGACGTCGACCGTAGGCGGGATCACCGTGTCCACGCGGAAGTAACCGCCGGTATCGGGTTCGGTCGCTTCCGGCCCGTTATCGTTGCCGTCGAGCGGGAATATGTATTCGGGCGTGACCGATTTTGCCACGCGCTGCAAGTTGGCGCAGGTAATGGTGAACGTGTAGTTGGCGCCGTACGGAACGTCGCCGCTTGGCGTTACCACGACCGTTGTCGGCGTTATCGCGACGCGGGACAGCGGATAGGTCGTTCCCGTCGATTGGTTCTCGAGGTTGTAATTGCTAAGGTCCCTGAGATCGAACGTATCCATCGGTATGCTGAACAGGATCGTTATCGGCGGGGTCTGGTCAGCGGTCAGGTCCTGGTACGGGCTAAGGTCTGCGATCTTTGACTGAGCCGTGGAGATCAGGGTATCGGTATTGCCGGTCGTATAGAAAGTGGAGAGGTAGTCGTCATAGGGCGCGCCGTCGATATGGTTGTCGCCGTCAAAATCGAGCGGCGAACCATAGGTGTTCTCAAATCCGTTCAAACGGATGCTGTAAGCCGAAGCGGTTGCCAGGTCGGCAACGTACACGAAGAGCTTTTTGATGTCGGGGTAGTACTCGGTCGAAGCTACGTCCACTGCGTCGTTCGCGGTCGTGTTGGTGATGGTGATGCCGCTCAGGGTCGTTTCATCCATATAATCGGAGAAAACGATCTCGATCCGGCCCTGGATCCCGGACTGATTGCTGTAATCGTTGATCAGCGCGCCGTTCGCCGGTACAATGATCGCCACCGTCGGCAGGTTGCCGGCGCCGCCTTCGGGCACGTCCGGAATGATTTCCAGCGGATTATCGCCTTTTTTGCAGGCGAACAACACCAGCAAACTCAGCGAAAGGATCAATAGTTTTTTCATTTCGTCCTCCTTAGAATTCCAGCGTGGCCGAGATCGACCAGTTCGTCATATCGGTCAGATCGTAAAAGCCCATGAAATCGATCTGGAGATTGTCGGTTACCTGCCAGCCCGCGCCATAGTAGTAGTCGGTCGAGGGCTCATTGACCGTGTAGTCCTCATCTGTGCCCACCGGCTCCTGGCCCGGGTCGACGATCGTCTCGGTCACCGCGCCGGTACCGTCAACGATCCGGGTTCGCTCTGGTTCATACTGGATTAGGTTCTGGACGGCCGAATAATCACCCTTGTATACTTCATGGACCGCGCCGAGCCTGAACACGAACGGCTGGGTAATGTTGAATTCCAAGCCGACCGGGAAAGTCAGCGTCGTGCTGCTGCCCGTGGTTCTTGTCATCCAGGTCTCGCTGGACCAGGTCGTGCTGACATAGTCATCCGGATCCACGGTGTTGCCGTCGTTGTCATTGTATACCTCAACGTCGACCGTTGTGTCCTTGACCGCTGAAGAATCGGTGCCGTTTGCGCTGGCGAAGAAAAAGCCGATGCCGAATCTCAGACGGTCGGTGATCTTGAACAGCTGCTTGGTGCCGAGCCGGAAACCCATGTAACTTGAACTGCCGCTGTGGAAGGACGTTGTCGTCAGAGTGTCCCACGTGAAGTCCGCGAAACTGTTCTCGCTGGTCATGTGATAGGATCCGACTGCGTCATCACTGATGCTGCCTTTTTCCATGAAAAATCCCAGGAAGAACCGGCCTTGCGCGTTTTCACTATAGTTGTAGAAATCCCTGAGTTCGAGATTTATCCCCATCCCCGATTCCGGTATATCAAGGGAATCTAGGACGTTCACGGTCCGGAAAAATTGCGTATGGTCCGCGGGATCAGTATAGGTGGCGGAATCGCCGATGATCAGATCGTCCTGATTATATGAATTCATCTCGTAGCTGGCTAAAAGACCGAGCGACATTTTTTCCTTATCCATCCAGCCGCTGAAGATGATGCCGTTCAGACCACCGGTGGCGACATTGTCGCCAGCAAAAGCAGCATGGCTTTCAAATGTCAGAGAGCTTGTATTCAGGTCTTCTTCGGTGTAATCGTACGCGAAATTGTTCGCGGGGGTCGTGTACCGGCTTTCCCAGTTTTCATGACGAAAACCCAGGCCAAGACGCAAGGTGTTCATTTTGGTCCCGACGCCGAGGTAAAAGTCATTGTCTTTGCCTAAATTATAAGCTGACCGGTGGGTGGTTTCGATGATCCGCTGGTCATAGACGCCGTTGTTGTCAATGTCGTTCCAGTCGATCTCGCTGACCTCTCCATCACCGTAAATGGAATTGCCGTAGATATCATCAAGCCCGGTGTCGAGCGCATCTTTTGTATTGCTTCGGTCATAGACCATGCCCGGATAGTACCTGCTGAAATTCGTCGAACCGCCCAGCAGGACATAGGGCATACTGCCGTTGGAGAACTGGTTCTCGCTACCGATGACGAAATTCGACAGGCTGGTCCAGAGCCTGGACCCATTGATCTCGCATATCCTCGCCGGGTCAAAAAGAAGATCGTAGTCATCTTCCCACAACCCCGCGGTGGATTGATATCTGAATGATTCATCTATCAATCCAAAAGATAACGAAGCAATGAACGCGATTGCTAAGGCATATCTCATTTTACCTCCTTGTTGGTTGGTTGGTTGTTATGCCTTGTTCCATCAACACATCTGTTTTGATTATGCAGAAACCACCTCCTTTTTTATTTTTCGCATGATTTTTCAGTTTTTTATATTAAACCATAAAAAGCATTAACACTATTATATATATTATTCAAAAAAAGTCAAGGATCTTGTTGTTATAAAACCAGTATTGGCAAACCCTGATAACCTGAGACTATATGACAATCTTGAAATTGCTGGCCTAAACGGCTATAATTACACCATGAGACCGGTCTGGCTGATATCCTGGATACTGACATTCCCTTTGTTCAAGCTGTTGACCGGCGTTGAGATCGTCGGCCGCATACCCAAGAGAGGACCGCTGATCATCGCCAGTAATCACAAGTCCTTTCTCGACCCTCCGCTGATCGGCTATTCGGCGTTCCGGGAAGTGTTTTTTCTTGCCAAGCCCGACCTTTTTGCACATTCCAGGTTTTTTGCCTGGCTCATAAGGACATTTAACGCGGTAAGAATCTCGGGCACAGAAGGCTTAAGGACCGCGGTCAGGCTCTTGAAACAGGGGAAGGCGGTCGTCATTTACCCTGAAGGCACCCGGCTTAAGACCGATGGTATGCTGCCTTTTAATCCAGGCATGAGCTACCTGGCGATAACCTATGATATACCGGTCGTACCCGTGTATATCACGAACTCCAATAAAGGCGTGGGGTCATTGCTGTTCCGAATGACCACCCTGCGGATCAAATACGGCAGACCCATCCGGCCCTCGGGTTACAATAAGACCAAGGAGGATTTTGAAAGGTTTGCCTTGCGCTTGCGGGAGGAGGTCATGAACCTGCAATGAAGATCTATTACCCAAGGCACATCGGCTTCTGTTTCGGCGTAAAACGGGCGATCAGGATGGCGCTGGAAGCGGCAAAAAGCGGCGATCGCGTGTACTCGCTCGGTCCGCTGATCCATAATCGGCAGGCGGTCGAAGAGCTTAGCAGGAAAGGCATCATGCCGGTCCGGCGCTACAAGGATATCAAGGGTAAGATGGTCATCATCCGCTCGCACGGTATCCATCCGGATATTCTCCAGCGGCTTAGACGCGGGCATTTTACGATCATTGACGCGACCTGTCCCAAAGTCCGCCGCGCCCAGCTGTATGTCGAGAAACTCGCCCAGGAAGGATATTATGTCATTATCGTCGGCGAGAAGGATCATCCCGAAGTCAAGGGACTGCTGGGCTACGCCAAAGGCAAGGCTGGCATCTTCCGCGATAACCTGCGGTTGAGATCCAGAAAAATAGGGGTCGTGCCGCAGACTACCCTGAATATTGAATACCTGAATCACGCGATCGCAAAGCTCATGCCCAGCGTGCTGGAAATGAAGATCTATAATACGATCTGTTATGAAACGCAGATCCGTATCCATGAGGCAATCAGGATCGCGGAAAAAGCCGACATCATGATCATTGCCGGCGGCAAGAACAGCGCCAATACCACCCGGCTACACCAGATCTGTTCTCGTTATAAACCTTCGTATCACATCGAATCGGTGAAAGAGATCTCGAAAAAATGGGTACGGAGGGTAAAAAGCGTAGGCATCATTGCCGGCGCGTCAACCCCCCGGGAACAGATCAGGGATATCATAAGGCACCTGCATAAGATAAACAGCTGATCAAAGATCCCGTTTCTCCAGGGCCCGCAGACCGATTTTCATCGGTACGATCAGCGCCGCAACCGTCAGTGACAGGAACAGGAATACGCTCAGGGTGATCAAGAAGTAGTTGACGGGCCGGCCGAGGTACTTGCCCGCCAGGTAATTATAAGCGGGGGTTGCCAGCAGGATTATTGAGATCCCCACGTATGCCATGCTTATCAACGCCGCGATGATCCCGCCGGTCCCGGCAGCGATCCGCGAAGGGTTGTCCTCGTTGAACTGGGGGAAGCGGCTTCCCAGGCCAAGGTTGATCGAGACCAGCACACCGGCCACAAGCAGCTGGATGACCGGCATGACCAGATAGAGATCGGGATCGGTCTTGATAAAGAAATTGGAGAGGATCAGGAGACCTTCGCTCAGGATGACGGCGAGGATGACATTGAACAGGAATTTTATCTTCAGGATCCGGCGGAACGAGAATGGGGATGAAGCCAGGAGCCACAGGCCGTTGTGCTCAAGGCTCATGGCCGGGAATATGAACCGCACGCCCAGCGTCGCCAGAACAAAGCTGATATAGGCAAAATTGGCAAAGGATATGATCGTCCGCCAGAACGGCAGGTTGAAATAGAGCGGCGTCCTTGTGAGCGAGAAGACATAGATGATGAGCAGGACGGCAAAGATGAAGAGCTGAACCCATTGGGTCGGTTCCCTGATAAAGGTCAGTATATCCTTGTATAGAAATGCCCGCGTACTCCGGCCGTGATATTCCGACAGGAGCGATTTAATCTTTTGATGTTTCCCCTGGTGTTCGCCGACCGAAAGCCAGGACTGGTGGTACATGACCCGGGCAACGTAATAAGCGATAATGACCATACTCATGCTGACGAACACCAGAAGCAGAAAATAGAAATAACCAGCCGGGTCGCCGGTCTTCAATTCCTTAAGCATGCTGGTCAGCCAGGTCGAAGGTATGTAATTGCCGCCCACGGTCGCCATATTGGCGGCAACAGCGAGCAGCTCTTTCTCGCTGTTGGTTTCCATGATCTTGAGCAGCCCCGGGTTGCTGATCTTGAGATAAAGTATGGTCTGGGCGATGATGTAGAAGATGGATAGTGCGATGACATTCCGGGGCCGCAGCTGAGGAAAAAGCGCCAGCACGATGAAAATGAGAATCGAAGCCGCGGCGGCCGGAATGACCAGATAGATATATACGCTCATGACCGCCAGAGGATAATAAGCGAACACGGCCTTGGAACAGATCCCATAGGCCACGACCAACGGCAATCCCAGGACCATGGTGGCGAGCGAGGCGTATAGAGCGTTCTCCAATAGCTTGGAAAGGTAGATCGATGTCGGTCGTATGGGCAGCGAGAACAGGAAATTCAGCTCCCGGCTATTGTAGAACGTCGAGAATGAGGTGATGATATTGCTGAACAGGAGCATGACCAGGAACACAAAAAAAGCCATTTCCACGGTTCGGTCCATGATCGCCGTTCCGATCAATTCGATCGTGGTCAGGTACCTGAAAATGCTGTAAAAAAGATAATAACTGCCGGCAAAAAACGTGAGGATAACGAACGCGAACGATATCAATCTCAGGAAATGAACTCTGGTGAGGGTATTTTTTATGATCTGCAGACGGGTTTGCAAGATAAGGATGAAGTCTTTCACGGCCGGCTAACCTGACAGCGTCAGGTAGATGTCCTCGATATTGTCCGATCCCGAAATATGTGAAAGTTCGTTAAATGTTCCCGTGAACTTGAGAATGCCATGATTTATGATGCCAATGCGGGACGCAATGTCCCGGGCGAACGAAAGCGTATGGGTCGAGACCAGCAGGGTTCGGTTGCGATCTTTCAGGTCCTGGAAGATCCGCCGGATCGTTATGCTGATCTTGGGGTCCAGACCGACCAGCGGTTCATCGACCATGATGAGCAGGGGATCATGCAGGAGTAACTGGCACATTATGATCTTCTGCTTCATGCCGTGCGAATAGGTTTCGGCCGGCTGGTCCATCCATTCGCCGATCTCGAGTAGCGCGCACAGTTCGTTGATCCGCTGGTGATATAATCTTTTTTCCACACCGTAGATACTGGCAACAAAGTTAATGAATTCGCGCCCCGTGAGTTTGGGATAAATAAATGGTTCATCGGGCACAAACCCGATGCACTGCTTGGCGCTCAGGGCGTCTTTCCGGATATCAATGCCGTTGATGCAGACCGAACCCGAACTCGGGACCAGGAGGCCGGCAATGAGCTTGAGCGTCGTCGTTTTACCGGCGCCGTTGGGTCCGAGCAGGACGAATATTTCACCCGGCGTAAGTTCAAGGTTTAAGTCTCTTACCGCCCATTGCTTGCCGAATCGCTTGGATAAGTTATCGATCACCAGGGGGTTCATATCGCGCGGAGTTTATCAAGCCTTCTACTTGTATTCCAGGATATCAATTCCCAGTTTCCCGACCACGGTCAGGACCTTTGCCTGTTCCGCGATCTCGCCTTCCATGAGCTTTAAATGGTATACGTCGGCAGGGAATTGGTCAAAGGTCGGGTCCACCGCTACCCAGGATCCAAGCCATACCGCGCACCAGGCATGATACCAGTAAGAATCGCCGTAGATATTGACCAGCCCAACGTATATCTTGGCGGGGATGCCTACGGCCCGGGCCAGCGCCGTGAACAGGATCGCATGTTCGTTACAGTCGCCTTCTTTTGTCTTGAGCACGTCCAGCGCTGACGGCAGCGATGGAGTCGGGTTCTTGGCAAGCATCTTGAACACTCCATGCACCAGTTTTTCCGCGGCTTTGGCCGCGTCTTTTTCATTGCCGATAATGCTGTGCGCGGCATTGATGATATCGCGGTTATCGCTCTGGATGTAAACAGATGATTTCAGAAATTCTGTCTGGTCGTTGATCGGGATCTGCAGGGCCGGTACTTTTATGATATCGGGCCGGCTGAGTTCTATGACGAGCGGTTTCTTAGAGACTAGGATCTGATAGTCATCGGCCAACTGAAGTTCGCCGATCTCGATATTTTTAAGTTCCAGTTTCATATAGGACAGGTCCTTCCGTTCCGGGATCGGGTTCGAGACCTTTACCGCGAAGAATGAGAGCAGGTCGAAAGCCTGGTCCGGTTTTATCTCGGCAAGGGCCGCGTCTTTGGAAAGAGGGATCATTTCCAGGCCAAGGGCGGGTGAGTATTCTTTGATCAATTTAAAATCCTTGTCCAGCCACATGAACGTAATGATGCCCATGAACCGGATCTGGACCTTGGTTCCACGGTGCGCGACCCCGTTGACCAGCACGTCTTCCGGTTCGAATATCGTGATCTGCGCCGGTGACTGGGACTGCGTGGTCGGATCGAAATAGGGAAGTGATATTTCATCGCCCGGCTTCAGTCCCCGGGTTTTGATGAGCTCTTCGATCGCGTCGGGAAAGAATGGTTTCTCCTTGAGCTGGAAGGTCTTTGTCTGAGGCACGCCCTGCGAATATGAAGTCAGTTTCAAGGATGTGTTTTCGATACTGCCTTCGATCTTGGTCGGATGCCCGGCCGTATTGATCTCCAGGCTGAAATCCTTCAGGGTATAATCAGGATTGGTGTGGGCAAAGAAAGTAGTAGCAAGGCTGCGCGTTTCCTGCATCATGAAGATCGTCATCTGGCTGCGGCTTTCCACCGTGAGTCCCTGGCCGGTCCGGGTCAGTTTCGTGAAGGTGTAACCGATCCGTTCGCCATGGATGTACATGCCCAGCCATTCTTCCGAAGCACTCAATACGGTGTCGGATATCATTGATGAGCTTTCCGCCGACCTGCCTGGCCTGGGGATCTGCAGGACGAGATAAACCGTGATGATGATGATCGCTGCAGCTATGGCAAGAGTTAAAACCTTTTTCATCAGTGATTCTCTTTTGATCATATTATATTATATTCACCCTTTTTCATGAGTCAACCCCGTTAGAGATTCACCCCCGCGATATCTTTGAACAGCGGCAGTTCTTGATCACGGAAGTGCTAAGAGCACTTTCTTTCTCTAACGGGGTCAATGCTGCATCTTCCCCCTTGACTTTTTATCCTTTGTGCATATAATATAGTGTTTTTATTTTTAGATACACACTAGATATATAAAGGCAATTGAGGGCATATGAAGACAAACGGGGCAAATTGAAGGTAAATTAAGGCCTACGAAGATACATGAAAGGCAACAGAAGGCAATTAAGGCAATTGAAGGCAGGGGATGATTAGAAGGATCTTTTATCAGGAGGCTACATGAAGTCGGTTTATATATTTGGCAGACCAGGCTGCTCGGTCTGCAAAGACACTGTCCATAAGGTGAACTATTTCAAGGAAAAGGGAAAGTTTCAAGCTGAGATCAAGTATTTTGATATGGAATCGGTCGATGGCTTGGCCGAAGGTTCTTATTTTGAAGTATCTGACATACCTACAATCGTTATTATGGATGAGGACGAGGAGATCATGCGGTGGATCAAAAAACCGCCGATAAGCGAAGATTTCCTGCCGTATTTGAAATAACATCTTTTGACCGAGCGATTAAAAACTAAACTACACAGACTTCAGTATATACTAAAAAAGTATCCGGGCGTCGCCGTTGCCTTCTCCGGCGGCGTTGATTCCAGCCTGCTATTGAAAGTGGCCAGAGATTCCCTCGGGGATAAGGTGATCGCCGTGACCGGTGCATCACCTTTATATCCGCACAGCGAGACGCTCGTTGCCAAGAGGATGACGCGCTTGCTTCGCGTGAGGCACATGATCATCAGGACCACCGAGATGGAGAGTCCCGTGTTCGTAAAAAACCCGCGCAACCGCTGTTATCACTGCAAACTGCAGCTTTTTCATGATATCAGGGAGATTGCTCGCATTCACGGCTATGCCGTGGTTGAGGCGAGCAATAGATCAGACCTTTCCGATTTCCGGCCGGGTTTGAACGCTGCCCGGCGCCGGGGCGTAGTTTCTCCGCTGATCCAAGCTGGATTGACAAAAGATGAGATACGGACACTGGCCAAACATTTCCGGTTACCGAACTGGAACAAGCCGTCAATGGCGTGCCTTGCCTCACGGATCCCCTATGGTCATGTGATTGATGAGAAAACCGTCAAACGCATCGAACGGGCCGAAAGATATTTAAAGAACACAGGACTGACTCAAGTCCGGGTCAGAGACCACTACCCAGTCGCGCGTATTGAAGTGCTGGAGAAAGAAATGGCAGCCGTTATTTGCCAGCGAAAAAAGATCGCGCGATACCTCGTGGGTCTGGGTTATAAGTACGTCGCATTGGACCTGGAGAGTTATCGGACAGGGAGTATGAACAAATAGAAAAATGTCATGCTAAAGATCAGAGAACTGGCAAGGCCATTCCTTAAAGTCGGCGCTTTTGGTTTCGGCGGCGGCGTCGGCATGCTTGCCATGCTCCGCACAGAATGCGTTAAGAAAAAAAAGTGGCTGACCGATGATGAATTGTCAGTGGGCGTAGCCATTGGCCAGATGCTCCCAGGCCCATTTGTACCCAATTACTGCCAGTACATCGGTTATCATCTTAACGGCTATAAGGGCGCAATAACCGCTACTGTCGCCTTGCTTCTGCCATCGTTCATCCTGATGATGGTCCTGTCATATCTCTACCTTGTATTCCATACGCTCCCGGGTATCGGGCAGGTATTCAAGGGCATCGGCGCGGTAATGACCGCCATCATCTTGTGGGCAAGTTACGACATGGGCAAAGTCCTGATAAAAGATATCAAAGGGCTGATCGTTTTTGGCCTGGCGTTGGTTCTTTTTATCATCAAATTCGATCCGGTACTGACCGTGCTCGTCTGCGGGGGCATTAAGATCATTTTTGACCATTGTCCGTCGAAAAAATTACTAATGGCGGTTCCGATATTTATCTTTGATCTCAAGAAAGCGCTTATGCTTTTTTGGATCTTCTTTAAGACTGGTGCGATAATATTTGGCGGCGGTTATGCGGCCATACCATTTATAAAGAATGAAGTATGCAACTACCAGCAGTGGCTGACGGTCAGAGAATTTTTCGACGGTGTTGCCCTTGGTCAGATGACGCCGGGACCGGTCGCGATAACGGCGACCTTCGTGGGTTTCAAGGTCATGGGGTTGGCTGGCGCCTTTATCGCCACCATTGCGATTTTTCTTCCCTCTTTTTTAATGTTTATCATCGTCATTAAAATCTATAAAAAAATCGAAAATAACCGCTATGTAAGATCGTTCATCAGCGGTTTAAAATCCGCCATCGTTGCAATTCTCCTCTCAACTGGTATTTTCTTTGTTTTTCAGAACTGGGTAAGCATTCCATATGGTGTTTTCGGCGTGGTATGTTTGGTAATTTTGATCTTTACGAAGGTGGAGCCCATATTCTTCGTTTTGGCGGGCGTAATTTTCGGTCTGATCGTCAGATAATATTCAGGACAGAACCACGCGATTGAGCATTTGTCGGAAAATGATCTCGGTATTACGGCAGATTTCATGTTGACAAACAGTCGATTTCGTATATAATACCATTTAACCGATGTTTTTTATAGAACAAGGCGGCGTAGCTCAGATGGTAGAGCAGGAGAATCATAATCTCTGTGTCAGGGGTTCGACTCCCTTCGCCGCTATTGCTTGATGTTTGTAGAAGCGTTATCCATTACCTATGACGTCAATAACTGAATATTTCGAAAGGAACATAAGCTTAAGTGCCAAGGTGTCAGCCTATGCTGACTCGCTGAACCAGAACAGCCTGGGGTTGAATATCCTGATCCAACAGCTGGAACTGCTCTTCGTGCTGTTCCAGAGGAGCGAGACCCTGGCGCGCATAATCCGTGATTATTCGAAGAATTTCAAAAAGGACATCAGCGGTTTTAAACAGAATTTTGTCCTGCAGGAAAATTTTGTAAAGAACTCCAGCGCTCAGTTGCTGAGCATCAGCATCTTGTTGAAGACGATCGATGAAATGCTTATGTTGGTCCAGGAAAACGCCAAGCAGTTCGTTACGTCATCGCGGTCGCTGGCGCACCTGGCGAAGAATGCGGAGATAAAATCCTACCAGGCGCAGGCCGAAGGCCGGGGCCTGGCGGTGATCGCCAGAGAATCGCTGTCGTTGGCCAACCGCGCTCAGGCACCGTTTGAGGATTTCGAGATGATGCTGCGCGTTTTGAAAGAAACAGCGCAGCCCGTGATCGAACAGCTGGGAACGATCATCGAGATCTCGCAGCGGTCGACTTCATTGCTCACCAGGGTTATGGATTCGCTGAGAATAATCGACGACACGGTAACCTCCCTGCAAAAGATCATTACCGGTATCGAACAGCAGAACGCCCTGTACAAAGATTTGAAAAACAACGTATCGAACGAGGTCGGCCAGCTGAAGGATCAGCTGGCGACGTCGCAGAACACGATCGATGACATGTCCGTGACGTGCGCGGAGATCAATTCGCTTGCCCAGATCCTGCACACGCTCAGCACGATCATAGAAACAGACGGACCTTCGGATGCTAACCAGCATATCGTCAGCCAGTTCAACCACGCGCTCCAGGAGAATACCCGGCTGCTGGACCGGCTGCCGATGGGGCGGAAGCCGCCGCTGTTTTTACACCGCATTTATGCCAATATTCAGGGGATCGTGGCACAGATCGAGGAGTTGAACCGTTCGACCCGAGAACTGGCACTGTTCGGCGATAACCTCTATAATCAAATGAACGAGATCGTCGAACTGGAAGGCCAGCTCGATACTTTTCATGATGACGCTAAACGGATGGTCACGGACCTTAATCAACTGGGAACGGCGCTGGATCGTGATCTGGTAAGGATCGAGGACGTGGTCATGGCCGCAGGCAAGATATTTTCAAAGATCAAGACGCTCTCGGTGTTTGCCCGGATCGAAGAAAGCAGGTGCATGGACAAGCGGGCGGTAATATCGCCGGTGGTCCAGGAATTCACGGATCTGGCCCTCAATACGGAAAAACCGTTCATGAGCATGGGAGTAAAACTGGCGCAGTTAAAAAAGGACGTCCACCGCCTGAGCCGCGAAGCATTGAGCGAGATCTACGTAAAACCGCCGACACCTGATTACAGCAAGATCAAGATCTTCCTCGATGATATGGTCAGGGTCCTGCAGGAAAAGAGCAAGGCTGCCGCTGAGATCATGAAAATAACCCAGGACCTGACCAACCGCAATGCATCGATGAGAGAGCTCGGTGAGCTTTACGAAGAAGCATTGAACACGATCACTCAGCTGCGGACGCCGCTCGAGCATCTGGCACGCCGGAAACCAGCATCCACACCCGCGGTATTAAAGAGCAAGATCGTTATCGACGCGGAGCTTACGGCCGAGCCGGTCACGGTCAATCCGGACCTCGTGACCGATATGAACTCGCATAATCTGGTCGGCAACGTTTACTCCGGTCTTTTCCAGTTCGGCGAAGGCGTTGATGTCATACCCGGGTTGTGCCAGGAATACACGGTCTCGCGCGACGGCACCGAATATGTGTTCCGTCTTAAAGAAGGACTCAAGTATCACAACGGTGCTCATGTCTCGATCGATGATGTGAGGGATGGATTTTTACGGGCATTGCAGGGGCCGAACTTTAACCTGTTTGAGATGATCGCCGGCGCCGGCGAGTATATTTCGACCAAGCAAAAAGATCGGCTGCACATCCGGATCATCGATAATCACAACCTCCAGGTGAAGATCGAGTATCCGTACCTTCCTTTTCTGGCGAACCTGGCAACCCATGGCGCTGATCCGTACATACCCGGCGAGCACCCCTTGAGCACGGGACCGTTCAAGATCGCGGCCTGGGAACGGGGAAAATGCATCATTCTTGAAGCCAATGAACATTATTTTGAAGGGAGGCCGACCATTGATACGGTCAACTTCCATATCCAGGAGACTGACGAGGACAGCTATGACCGCTTTATGGGAGGGAATCTTGCGGTCTATCGCCCGGCCGCAACTTCGCTGCTAAAACTGCGTCGCAAGTGTCCTGAAACTATTTTTACGATCCCCGAACTCTCGATCCAGTTTTTGTGCATGAACTGCACGAAATCACCGTTCAATAACAGTCTTATCCGCAAAGCGGTCGCCCACGCTATCGATACAAAAAGTCTGGTCAAGAATTTCCTGGAAAACACCGCTTTGCCGGCAAAAGGGATCTTTCCTCCTTCCATGAGGGTCCACAACCCGCGCCGGGTTGGATATCAGTTCAATCCGCAGAAGAGCCGTGATATGCTGGCAGGGGCCGGGTTCAAACATGGTCTACCTGATGTATATCAGCTGGATCTTGATGAATCGCCCCAGGTCGTCAAACGCGGTGAATTTATCAGAGACCATCTTGAGAAAGTGGGTATCCGGATCGAATTGAACCCGCTGTCCTGGCGAACACTGCTGGACAAGACCTACAAAGGACATTCGATCCTATCGTTGCAGGGATGGGTAAGCGATAACGGGGATCCTGATAATTTCATGTATCCATTATTCCATTCAAGTTCCTTCGGCAATTCGGGTAATACGTTTTTCTTCAATCATCCGGGTGTTGATAGTAGTATCGTCGAGGGGCGCAAAATACGCAATATCAACCAAAGAATTCTGCATTACCAGCAGCTTGAACAGAAGATCCTTGATGAAATGCCGGGCGTGGTTCTCTATCATTCGCTGGAGAATGTTGCGATCCAAAGAAAGATCATCGGATTTAAACCCCATCCGTTGGGGTTGCTCAGATTCAAGTTCGTTTATCCCCACGAAACGGGGGCAAAGGTATGAATAGACCGGGGGGAGGAATGATCCAAGCGCCGGATGCTGGGCCACGGGTCCATATAATAGGGTTAGCGAAGGGATTGACAAGACCCATGAAAATGAATATAAGTAGGGGGCACCATGGCTAAAAAAGATGAAAAAGATGATATAGATATTCTGGCGGACCTTGAGGAAAAGCTCGGTGAACTTGAAAAGGTGGAAAAGGACATTGCCGCTAAGAATAAGGAATTGAAGACCACGGAGGACAAGCTGGCAGAGGTTTATTCTTCCCAGATGGAAGCGTCATCAGAGGTCGAGGATCTTAAAAAAACTCTGCAGGAATTGCGGAAAGACGAGAAAACCATGCGGGATTCGGTCAAAACCATGGAAAAGGACGCCCAGCGCGCTGAAACATCGCAGAAAGAATACAGCAAATTGTCCACTGACAGTGAAAAACTTTCGTCCAAGGTAAAAGAACTCAAAACCGAGCATGATAAGTTGATGGACGAAAAGGGCCGGTTTGACAGCAAACTGGAGGAAGCGCGCGAAAAATACCGGGATCTTTCGAAAAACCTCAATACCCTGGAATCCGATTATAATAAAAAGCATAAAGAATACGCGGAACTGGAAAAAAATCACAACGAAATAAAGAGCCGGACCGAGGAGCTCAAGAGCGAGTATCAAAACATTGAGCAGACCCTTCGAACGGCGCTGGCGGACCTGCGGGCGACCGAGAAAGACCTCAAGATCATGAATGAGGAGAGGAATACGCTGACCAAGGAACTCAGCACGGCCCGCAAGTCGTTTGAAAAAGAAGATTCTAAATACCAGAAACTTTCGGGCGAAGTCACCGCGCTGGCCAACAGGAAAGAGGAATTGGAAAAGGAGATCGTTAGCCTGAGGGAAGAGGAGCCGGAGTTGGCCGCGCGCGTCAAGGAATTAAAGGATGACCTTATCGAGCAGACCGAATCGGTAGAGTCGCTGCAGAACAAGATCAAGGGGTTGACGAAAGAAGAGGAGCGTCTTCATAAAGAGAACGAAGAATTCACGAAACTAAAGAACGAATACGACAAGACCAAGCAGGAGCTGAAGAAATTGAAGGAAGAAGAATCGGATCTGGTGTCCCAGATATCGAACTACCAGCTGGAGCAGACGACGCTTGAAGCATCCATAAAAGATATGGATGATAAGTATAAGGACGCCAAGAAGAAAGAATCCGACCTGCAGAAGGAGAGCACTAAAGGCGCCAAGGAGCTGGAAACTCTGACCGGCGAGATCGCGGTTTTGAAAAAGGACCAGGAAGCGCTGACGCCAAAGGTCAGCGAGCTTAAGGCGATGGAAAGAGATCTGCGAAAGATCGAACCCGAGTACAAGAAACTGGCGGCTGAGCACGAGACTCGCAAGAAGGAAGCGACCGAACTCGGCAGCTCGATCGAGCTGGCGAAGAAAAAAATAAGCGAATTGAAACCAGAGGTGGAAAAGCTCGAGGAAATGAGCAAAGAGAGCAAGGCGGCCAAAGCCGAGCTTGAAAAGGCCAGCAAGGAACTGAAGGAAGCGAAGGAAAAGCTTGTTGAATACAGTGATGAATACAAGAAAATGAAAGAAGAACTGCCGGCCATGAAGAAAGAATACGGCGAGCTGCAGGAAGCCCTCGAAGAAAGTGAAAAAGTCAAACAACTGCTGGATACACGGAAGAAAGAAATGTCCTTGACCGAAGGCAAACTGAAGGATCGCAGTAACGAGGTCGAGGAATTGGAAGAGAAACTGGAGCTTTTGAAGAAAGAGGAAGAAAAGGCCGCTGAAAATTTGAATAAAGAGACCAGGGAGCTCCTGGCCGAGCGGGACGGCTATCAGAAGGAGATCAATAAGCTCACCGAGCAGAAAAGAACGCTCGAAGAAAAGATGGGCGATCTGAAGATCAAAACTTCAGAGTTCGAAGGCAAGGTGGAGAAGGCGAAAGCCGTCGACGCGAACATGCTATCCAAGATCGACCAGCGGCGAGCGGAATTGATCGAAGTCGACAACGAGATCGAGGAAAAACGCAAACAAATAGCCCAGATGCTAACGGTCGAGCAGGACAAACTGGAACGCATGCAAAAGGAATCCCAGGAACTGGAAGCCAAGAGAAAAGAAGCTTCTGTCGTTATTTTGAAAGCCGACGATTTCAAGAGCTCGGTGTCGAAACTGATGGTTCAGAAAGAAAGCCTGGACAAGGAAGTCCATGACAAAAAGGCGGAGTTGGAAAAGATCAAGATCTTCATCGCCCGTCTTAAAGAGGCGCAAGCGTCACCACAGAAAGAAACGAAAGACAAGGACAAGAAACAGCCGATATCATTCTGAAAAACCAATAATGCGAATGATATCGAATCATACATGCGTCGTGTTATCGTGCAATAAATAACCGCAATAAATTTCAATGCGCTATCTATCTTTAGTATTCGGTACGGTCATCGCGGCACTCGGATACGCGGTGTTCTTGATCCCCCACAACATCGTCCCCGGCGGTATTTCCGGCATCGCGATCGTCATGCACATACTATTAAAGACGCCGGTCGGCATCGTGGTGATCATCCTCAATCTGCCGCTCTTTTTCATCGCCATGAGGATTCTCGGCATTTCATTCGGTGTGAAGTCGATCGTGGTGATCATCGCCATGAACCTGCTCATCGACCTCCTGGTCTATACGACCAGGATACCGACGCCAACGCAGAGCGCGATGCTTGCTTCGCTTTATGGCGGGGTCATGCTCGGAGTCGGTCTGGGTCTGATATTCCGCGGAGGAGCGAACACCGGCGGTTCGGATATCATCGGGCAGATCCTGAACCGCTATACGAACATATCGGTCGGCATGTGGATATTCGTTGTCGATTTCATTGTTATCACGTTCGCCGGTTTTGCCACACACTCGGTGGAAAAAGCGCTCTATGGATACCTGGCGCTCTTCATATCCACCAAGGTCGTCGATCTGATGCTTGAAGGCATGGACTATGCGCGGGCCCTGTTCATTATCAGCGATAAGACCGATGCCGTCGTCAAGGCGATCTATGAACAGACCGGCCGCGGTCTTACGGTACTGGACGGTTTTTCTCCTTATACCAAGGGTAAAAAGCCGGTCATTTTCTGCGTTATCACAAAACGCGAATCCGAGCGGTTCAAGACGGTCGTGAAGAATGTCGACCAGGAGGCGTTCGTGATCCTGACCAATGTGTTCGAGGTCCTGGGTAAAGGATTCAGAACGAGGGTGTAGGGACAAAGGACTGACATGCCGTCTTGTCACAAAGATCGATTTATGTATAATGTATGCCGATCATGAGGATAAAGGACTGGCCCGAGGCCGACCGGCCCCGGGAAAAACTATACGAACAAGGGACTTACGGTCTGACCGACGCCGAACTGCTCGCGATCCTCATCGGCAAGGGCACCAGGAACATCACCGCGCTTGATATTGCCCGGAGGCTGCTGAATGAATACGGCACGCTAAAGAATCTCGGCGAAAGGCCGGTAGTCGAACTGGAAAAGCTGAAGATCCCCGGTCTGGGCCGGGCGAAAATAGTGACGATAATCGCGGGCCTGGAACTGGGGAAGCGGTCATTGTCCAGGAAAGGGGAGAAGGAAGTTCTCTTCAACAAACCCCATGATGTATTTGATTATTACGCGCCGTACATTTCAGGCCTGAAGCACGAGCTCTTCAAGGTCGCGGCCGTGAACGGCAAGAACAAACTGCTTAAGGACACGACAATATCCAAAGGTATTCTTGACACGAGCATAACGCATCCCCGCGAGGTGTTCAAGTTCGCTTTGGCAGAAAGCGCGAGCGGTCTTTTCCTGATCCATAACCATCCGAGCGGCATCATGAAGCCGTCGGATGATGACCTGCGAATAACCGAGCGGCTGCGCAGCGCCGGTGAGATCATGGGCATGAGGATCATCGACCATATCATTGTTTCCGACTCGGGATTCTACTCATTCGCCGAGCACAACCTGCTTTGATATATTGGTTTATGTAAAAAAGCCCCGGTAAAATAAACCGGGGCTTTTTATTTATAGCTTACAGCTTTAATGCGTTAAGACCAGTTTCTGCGTGCTTGATCCCTCTTCGGTCTCCACGCGCACGAAGTAGACGCCGTCCGCGACTTTCATGTTGGTCGCGTCGCGGCGGTTCCACCGGATATTCTGTGAACCGGCATTGAGGTTGATGCGGTTGACGATCCTTCCGGCAACGTCGAAGATCTTCAGATCAGCCACGGAACGCGGATTGACCTGAAATACCACATCGGCTGCAGCCGGGTTCGGAGCGATCGCCAGCAGAACCTGCGACCGGCCCGGATCTTTGACCTGCTCTTCGACCTCCAGGGCCGGTACATAGAATCCCTTGACCTTCACGATTTCGTTCTCATGGGGAGTGCCAGCCGTGATCTCGGGGATCGTGATCCAGTAATTGCCGTCCCTTGGATCAAACTCGATACCACGGGGGTTCCAGCCGGGATTCAACAGAAAGCGTCGGCCTGTGAGGGTTGGCGGTTCGGTGTTGGCATACTCTACCACGCCCACGCTGTCCAGGGCAGTACCACCTGAATTGAACCAGGTCTGGACCTGGACAAAAGTGTTGCCGAGGCTGTCATAAGCGATGCACCGGTTGTTGTAATTTGCAAAGATCGGCGCGTCGTATGAATTTACATTGCCCAGGGTATCACCGATGAAGAAATACCCCAGCGCGCCCAACGCGACCCTGCGGTCTATATACCACATTGTATTGGTCGGACAAAGAGCCAGACCTACCGGGTAGTCTGGACACGGGCTCGTGAACTGTCTGAGAACCGCTCCGGTCGTCTTGTTTATCTTATATACCTGTTTTAGATACCATCCCGTAACGTAGAGTCTATCATCGTATCGCGAATACGTGATATCACTGCAGCAGGTATCCGGTTGCGTGATCGTACCATATGATGTTACGAAACTATCGGATGAGAAAACGAAGATCTGCCGGCCGTATCCATCGCAGACATAAAGCCGGTCGCCGACCCTGTCATAGGCCGCGCCATAAATGAACCGTTCGGTGTTCGACACTGGCGTCAGTTTCGGGCCCCAGATTATCTGCCCCGGCGCCGTACCGACCATCAGCGAGAAGCCACGCACCCAGGTAGTTTCGGCCGCGGCCAGGACGAGCGAGAAATTCACCACGGTGCCCGGCGGCGTAGCCGCTGCCACCGTGACATCAAAGGGATCAGAGGCATTGTTCGCGCTGTCGCCGCTGTTGACCGCGCCATAGGTGTACAGCGAATCCGTGATTGTGATATAGGACGAAGCGGTCCGCAGCGTGCTCTGAACGCTGGTTGCGGGCTGGCTTCCCGTGTTCCTTATATAACACACGATGCCGGCATATTCACCGGGATCCAGCTTGCCATTGGCGTTATTGTCGTTCACGACCTGGTTGCGGCTGAGGATCAGGTTGGGCCGGTTGCTCGTCGGCACAGCTTGCAGGGAGCGCCACAGGTTAATCCGGCCCCAGCCGTAGTCGTAGTTGGGGTAAGTATAACCGGATGGCTGGTCGCAGTTTTGATAGAACAGGTCGTATAGGTCCTGGACCGTCAGGTTCATATTCTTTTGCAGGAGCACGGCTGTTCCACCAGTCACATGCGGCGAAGCCATCGAGGTTCCGCTCATGGCTCCATAGCCGCCGGTGTTCAAGCTGGAACGAACGTTTTCGCCAGGCGCTGAAACATCTGGTTTTAGCAGGTTCCAGGTCGAATAATACCAATAGGTGGGATTGTTAATAGGATCGATGTCTGGCGCTGGACCGCGTGATGAAAAGTTCGATACGGCGTCACCGCTATTGGTGGAACCGACGCCGATAGTCAGTGGATAACTGCCCGGCGCGCCGACCGTACCAGAGCCCGGTCCGGAGTTGCCGTTGGAGAAGACCGGCAGTACACCAAGCGCTTTCCAGTTCAGGACTTTCGTCCAGAAGTACAGTTCAGAACCATTGGAATTGCCCCAGGAATTACCGATCACCCGGATATCGATACCACCGGCCTTTAGGTTGGCGAGGTACTGCATGCAGGTGTCAATTGCCGCATTAGTCCCGGATCCACCGGCATCAAATGCCTTGGTCGGGATAAACTGGGCGCCATAAGCGACACCCACATCATCGGTGAACGTGCCATAGCCGTCACCGCCGCAGATCGTGCCCATTGTATGTGTGCCGTGCCCATGGTCATCATACGGCGTACCCTGGAAAGCTACGCCATCTACCCAGTAAGGTGATAACCATTTACCGGTCAACGCAGCATGGGTTGTTAGCACGCCAGTATCAATATGCCCAACGATTACGCCGGTCCCATCATAACCAGCAAGCCAGCACGAATCCGCGCAGATCTTCGCGATGTTCCATTCGGCAACGCGGGAATTGAGGGTTTCCTCGCCCGGGATAAAATCAAGCTTAACAACGGCGTTGCTGCAAATGAACCAAACGTCATCGCGCCGCGCCAATTCCTGGACCACATCTTTTGTCGCTTTCACGTGAAAACCGTTGAAGATCCAGAATTGTCCGCCCATTTCCGCTTTGTTCGCGGGCAATGACCGGATATAGGCAACGATGTCTTTCTGCGAGTTGTCCGCGACCTGCTTGAATACCCCGCATTTTTCCTGAGGGTTCATGCCCTCAAGGTTTGCGTAAGGGTATTCCGTGTCCATGTTGACGATGACCACGATTTTTTCGTTCAGTTGCGCGTTTTCCAATACCGGGAGCAGGTCTGGCGTAAGCTTGCCTGGAACCGGTGGCAGAACAGCCAGTATAGCGATAAACACTAATGCATGCATTATGCCTCCTTTTTTACGGTTATGTTTTTAAGCATTTTCTTGTCAATAATACAGATACCATTAAGCCCGAATCACCTATCTCCCTGTCATTTTCCGATTATTTATTAAAACCCACCTCCTTCTAATAATAGACTTAATTCTAAGTTAATGCTCAACAATATAAAACTTATAGATAATTATATGTACAATATTTCATTTGTCAATGTACGCGATGAAGTCTAGTCCAATTTCAACCGGAGAGGATCTTGATCACCCGGTATATCCTGGTATCGACTGACTTTTTCTTTGTATAGGTATTTCTGAAGGGGGTGAACTGGATCTTCCCTTTGATCTCACCGACCAAACAGCCGAACTTGCGGCGGCGGACAGCGAGCACGGCCTCGTAGCCAAGCTTGGACGCCAGGATGCGGTCGTTGGCCGTGGGCGAGCCGCCCCGCTGGATATAGCCCAGGACCGCGACCCGCGAATCCTCGCCGGTCCTGCGTTTTACTTTTCGGGCGATCTCAAGAGCATTACCCGCCTCGTCGCCTTCCGATACAATGATAATGTTCGAGCGCTTACCTTTTTTAATATTATTTTTAATAGTATCCGCAATCTCCTTGATATCAGTTGGAGTTTCCGGGATCAGCACATCCTCGGCGCCGCCGGCAAGCGCCGTGGCCAGGCTGATAAAACCGGAATACCGACCCATTACTTCAATAAAGAACACGCGCTCCAGGGACGAGGCAGTGTCCCGTATCCGGTCGACCGCTTCCATCGCGCTGTTGATCGCCGTGTCAAAACCGATCGTGAGATCCGTGCCGTAAAGATCGTTATCTATGGTGCCGGGCAGCCCGATCATGTTCGCCTTGTGCTTTTTTGAAAATTCGTCGGCACCCCGCATCGTACCATCGCCGCCAATGACGATGACCGCCTCAATGCCGTTCCTGATCATGATGGCGCGGGCTTTTTTCATGCCGCTCGCTTTTAAAAATTCGTCGGACCGGGCCGTACCGATGATGATCCCTCCGCGCTGGATGATATTGGCAACGGATCCGCGGTCCAGGGGGATGAGGTCGTTGTTGATCAATCCCTGGTAGCCGTGCCTGATACCGACGACCGGGATCCTCAGGTAATGCGCAGTCCTGACGACGGCACGCAGGGCCGCATTCATGCCCGGCGCGTCGCCGCCGCTGGTCAAGACCCCGATCTTCATGATGAGATTATAACCATATCTGGTACCGTGTCAATGCGCTCAGGGCGGACTCCTCTTCACTTTTCCCTCCCCCTTGATGGGGGAGGATTGAGGTGGGGGTGACTACAATCAACACATGTTCTTTTTTAATTTCACCCTCCCCTTTGTCCCCTCCCATCGAGGGAGAGGTTTATTTAGAGAAAAAAGTGGAGAGGAATCAAGCCGCCCGATCGACCGCGCAGCGAACGCTAAAGCGGGTGTTTATTCATAGTGCGAAACTTTTTAATAAAGCACTACGGAATGACAAAGTGGCATTTTTATGGTTATAGGTCTGTCCTGCATCCGCGGACGCGACCCCCTGTGGAAAGCGGTAAATACGCATTTCAGGGCTTGACAAAGTTCAAATCGTGAGTATAATATCATAATGAAAGAGGAAGGAGGTGAAAAAACATGACAAGAGCAGACCTGGTTGATGCCATTGCCAAGAAGGCAAAGGTAACCAAGAAGGCTGCCGGCATCGCTCTCAGTACGTTCATCGACGCGATTACGGGAGCACTCAAGAAAGGCCAAAAGACCACGCTGGTAGGATTCGGCACGTTCTCAGTAGCCAAGCGGAAAGCAAGAACCGCGAAGAACCCGCAGACTGGTGCGCTGATCAAAGTACCGGCAAAGAGGGTTCCTAAGTTCAAGGCAGGCAGGGAACTGAAAAAAGCGGTGAGATAAGCCTTTAATGAGTATTTAATTTGCCGCAGTAATAATATTCACTATTATTATAAAAAAAGGGGATGGTCATCCATCCCCTTTTTCATCAGTGACCAAGGTGTAGTGGCAGAGCCCGCTTTGCTATGTATCATTCTGAGACAGATAAACGACCGTGAGACACATCTGTTGCTTTAAGCTATGAGATTACGCATGATTATTGTATTGTATCAGGCACAGTTTATGCATATAATATGGTATATCCGGAGGTAATAATGAAAAAGAGAAGCATTTGTTTATTGACATTCACAATCTGTTCCCTCTTATATAGCGGGACTGATGACCATGTATCTAAGCGAAACGCAATTGCGTCGTTCAGGCAGGACGAATTCATACTTGATACGTCGGTGACTACTATCCCGGGGTATGGAAATCAGTTAACGCCAGTCGTAGCGTCAGACGGCACCAACTTCCTACTGGTCTGGGCAGAGTTCCGGAATTTAAAACTTCAGATTTTCGGCGCGCGCATGGATCAAAACGGCGTTCTGCTCGATACTCTTGCCATTCCGATCGCGACCAAGGCCGAGACCCAATACGCGCCGGCCGTCGTGTTCGGCGGTTCCTACTATTTCGTGGTCTGGAAAGGATTTTATCAGTATTTTGATGAATCATTCGGGTATAGTTACCATTATATGATTTATGGTACCCGTGTAAGTCTTGACGGAATAATCATGGATACTACGGCAATTCAAATAACTCCATTTGAGTCTCCTTTTTGGTGGGGTCAAAGTAACCGTCCCCAGGTTGCATTTGACGGTATTAATTATTTTGTTGTATGGATAGGAGATCATTCCATAATATATGGTGCCAGAGTTGATCAAAGTGGCAATGTACTTGATTATCCTTTTCCAGTGTCTACAGTTAATAATCAATTTTATGATGCTGAATTAGATGTAGCGTTCGGTGGTCAGTATTATAATGTTGTCTGGGAAAGGAGGTTTCAATGGAATGGATGGAATAATGATAGCTCAACAATATACTGCGCAAGGGTGACGACGAATGGTTCATTGGTAGATACCAATGCCATTGTAGTTGCTCATGGTAAACAGACAACTCGTAATCCGATGATCGCATCTAGCGGTCAGGACTTCCTAGTTGTTTGGGAAGAAAAGGTTTCAGAAGTAGATACAACAAACACAAATATATATGGTGTGAGAGTGACGCAATCCGGCGTTGTACTTGATACAACCGGAATACCGATCTGCACTGCGCGCAATCTCCAGCGAACACCGGCTATAGATTTTGATGGTATGAATTATTTCGTTGTATGGAAGGATAACAGAAATTCTTTCGGACTTAACAGGGGTGACATATATGGAGCGCGGGTATCCCCGTCTGGTATTGTTCTGGATACAATTGCTTTGGGGATAGCAATTGAGACCACTACAGCAGCGTGCAATATTGATTGTTATCCAGCAGTGGTATTTGGCGGGGGATATCATTTGGTCACGTGGCAGCACGGAACACCAGGAAAACCTGTTTGCTACGATATTAACGCTATACGTGTTTCGCCGGCAGGTGCAATAATTGATACCTCTAGTTTTTCAGTATTGACCCAGGTCCCCGGGCATCAATACTCTTCGGTAAGCGCTTTTGACGGCACCAATTACCTGGTCGCTTGGAACGATTACCATTATGGGTATATGGATACATTCGCATGGTGGTCCAGTTCTGATTATTCAGATATTTATGGCATGAGAGTGAGTGGGACTGGAGTTGTCCTGGATAATGCTGCGATCAAGATTGCATCAGGTCCCAGTGAGGAGGTTAATCCAAGCATGGGATTTGATGGAGTTAATTACCTGGTCGCATGGGAAGATGACAGCGTTGCTCAATATTATTATGAGCCAGGGATGATCAAAGGTTCTCGTATATCTCCTGGCGGCGCAGTTTTGGATTCGGGAGGTTTTGCTATTACCGAACCCAATGGATATCGGATGCCTGTTATAGGTTTCGATGGCGCGAATTATCTTATTGTTTATTTTAACTATAATGGAAGTAGTCTGTTGGGCAAGCGGATTACCCCTACAGGAATTGTTATTGACACCCAGAATATTGAGATTGCATTTAACCAGGATTGTGAAGTATTGGGTGACCGACCGCATATTGCTTTTGATGGTACTAACTATCTTATCGTATGGACATGGCAATTATATTATGACTGGCCAACTATATATGGAATACGTTTTTCTCCGTCTGGCGTTGTTGTTGATACTACACCAATAGTGATCTCACATATCCACCGTATGCGGTGGTGGCCTGCAATCGCATATGATGGTGTCAACTACTTAGTTGTCTGGGAGGATTGGCGAAACCAATATGGATTTAACAACCATTGTGATATCTATGGTGCGAGGGTAGACGTCACAGGAATAGTTCTGGATACCGGTGGCATTCCTATATCAACATCTTATTTTGACCAGGAATGCCCGAATATCGGCTTTGACGGCACCAACTACGTGGTCGTGTGGCAGGACCTGAGGGATACCATGTCGTATAACATCTACGGCGCCAAGGTGAGCCCGGCAGGGAACGTCATCAACACTTACCAGGTCGTTGCCGAACCCTACGACCAGATCGAACCGACGATCACCCGCGGCAACAATGACCAGATGCTGATAACCTATACGGGCTGGACTTCCATGATCAACAGCCATCGCGCGCATACCATGCGGATCTGGGGTAAGATGTACCCGTTCCCGGGCGTGGAGGAAGGTTCAGGCATGCCGGCAAGCGGCAGAGTTCTGCGTTTGAACGCTTATCCCAATCCTTGCCGGGAGCGGATCGAGATAAAATGGACTATTCCCAGGACCAATGAGCATTTAGCGAATAAAGACGACCGCAAGCTAATGATCTATGACATAACCGGCAGGGTGGTAAAGGATCTATCGCGGCTATTAGCACCTAACAATAACCTTTATCAGACAACCTGGGATATGACCGATGATGTGGGCCGGAGGCTGCCGGCGGGCGTTTATTTTGTCAGGCTGGAAATACCGGGCAAAGAACTGGTGGAAAAAGTCGTATTGATAAAGTAGTTAGTCTATCCTATCCGCTAGTCAGGGTCGGATAGGTCATGTCAAAGCGGATTTTATAATAGACCCTCATGATCCATATAAGGACGACCAGGAATAAGGCATACCATGGACACAGGATCACGGTCATGACCGTGAACAAAACACCGGGTACGCGGAAAGACGCGATCGTCATGTTCCGGCTGACCTCTTGCTTAACGAAGTAATATACCGCGGCATAAATAAACAATGGAAAGGATAATGCGGCTGGTATCAGGCAGACAAAATCCCTGCGCAGGATCGATACGCAGATCGCGCCAGCCATGAGGATGGTGGATGCTATGTAAGAAGCGCCTTCCTTGAGAAAAACCGCGGTCGTGATGTCGCCTGCATTCTCATCACCCTCCATATCGACTATCGTCGTGTTGATGAACACCGCGCTGATGCTTAAAAAATAAGGACCAAAGAACCAGAACATAGCGGGTTCAAATTGGCGGACGACAAGCCAGCCCACGGCAAAATTAACCATACCATAGCCGATGCCGTTGCTCAACGTATCAAGGATCGGCTTGCCTTTTAATTTAAAAGGCGGTACCGAATAAAGGATCCCCATGACCAGCGAAATAACAATAAAGATAATAAATATGGCATTATATCTGAACGACAGCGCGATCGCGACCGCCCAGATCAGGAACATTTCAATATACGCTCCCATTTTTGTCACGTATCCGCCTGACAAAAGGAATAGTTTTTTGTTTATTGTATCGGTCTCAATATCCATTATCTGGTTTAAGATATAAACGCCACCCATGATGAAAGTGTAAATGAGCAGCGGAACGGATATTTGCCGCGTAAATCCGTTTTTACCGACCGCAAGGTAAACACCGATCAAGAGAAAATCCCAGCATGGGATGAGTATCAGGGGTCTGAGGATAAAAAGATAATCCAGCTGAAAGAGTTTTCTATTTACCATTAATCGAGCATAACCAGCAGGGCCATGATTCCTATGCCCGCAATCATGGAGCAGAATTGCCAGATTGAGGTGGACGCGGGTTCGCAGGTCTGTAGTTCCGGTATCAGATCAGACCCGGCAATATAGATGAACCCGCCGGCAGTGATTGGCACTAAAATAATGGAAAAACCGTGCACGTACGGACCGATAACAAGCGCGATGATCGCGCCGGCGAACGCGGTAAGGCCGGTCAGGAAATTGTACAGGAGCGCTTTTTTTACCGTTATGCCGCCATGGACCAGGACGCCGAAGTCTCCGATCTCCTGGGGTATTTCGTGGAGGAGCACGGCGATCGTGGTGGCGACGCCAAGGGGGATATTAACGCTGTACGTCGCTCCGATAAGCATGCCGTCGATCAGGTTGTGCACGCCGTCGCCGACCAGGTTCATGGTGACCACGGGATGGGGATGATGCTCGGACGTCGGAACATGGCAATGTCGCCAGCGCACGAATTTTTCCAGGATGAAAAATATCAGGATGCCCGTTACGATGAGCAATGATGGGACGAGGTTGGGCTTTAGTTTTTCAAAGGCTTCGGGTATAAGGTGGATGAATGCGTCGCCAAACAGGCCGCCGACCGCGAAGCTCACCAGGAACAAAAGCATGCGGTTCAGGCGTGCTTCGTTAAAGGATAGAAATAATATACCGATCAGTGAAACTATGCTGACCAGTATTACGCTGATCAGCGAATAGAACCAGATGGTCATTGTCTACAAGATTTATTTGTTCGGTTATCAGAATACCAGGTCATCCGGCAGTGGGAATCAGGACATCTGGATATCAGGAGCCTGATGTCCTGATTTACTGATATTCTGCTCTCTGATCTTCTGATATCCCGATATCCAAAGCTATGCCTTAACAACCTTGCCCGCGCTCAAGCAAGAAGTGCAGACGAGGACTTTTTTCGTTTTGCCGTCCACCTTGATCCGCAAGCGCTGCAGATTGACATTGAACCTTCGCTTTGTGACATTGTGAGCATGACTGATCTGTGAACCAACCTGTGCTCCTTTGCCGCATATCGCGCATCGCCTTGCCATGTAAACACTCCTTTCAAAAGTAGGTACTGATTTGGATAGTATCCACATTTTCATGCCAAAGTCAAGATAATAGGTTTTCAAGTTGTTTCATAACTTCCAATCCTCATAACCTCTTAACTTCATTCATTACGATCGGTGTTGACGCTTAACGTATTATTAATATAATTTGTTTCAAGAAAGGATAAAACATGGCGATAACCGATAATCTCAAACAGCTGAAGGCAAAGATCAATAAAGCGGCTGCACGTTCGGGCCGTGACCCCGGCGAGATAACACTGGTCGCCGTGACCAAGACCTTTCCCGCGGAAACGATACTCCAGGCGGTCCAGGCCGGCATCAGGATCATTGGTGAGAATCGCGTTCAGGAAGCAAAAGAAAAATTTACGTGTATCGGTGATCAAGTCGAATGGCATCTGGTCGGGCATTTACAGACAAATAAGGTTAAGGATGCATTGAAGATCTTCTCCATGATCCACAGCATTGATTCTATACATTTAGCGCAGGAGATCGAAAAGCGCGCTGAAAAGCCGGTACGGTGCCTGATCGAGGTCAACACGTCAAAGGAAGATACTAAGTTCGGGATTGAACCCGGTAAGTTATTTGAATTCTATGAATCAGTCAAAAATTTCAAAAAAATCGATATCCAGGGTTTAATGACCATCGGTCCGGGGTGGGCAATAACCGATCCGGAGGCGTCAAGGCCCTGTTTTAAACTGCTGCGCGAACTGCGCGACGAATTGAGTCAGGCGAACGACACTCAACTGTCCGTGCTGTCCATGGGCATGACCTCGGATTATGAAGTTGCGATCGAGGAGGGTTCCACCATGATCCGCGTGGGTACGGCGATTTTCGGCCAAAGATAAAGCAACTGGGGTCAAATCTTCAATCTTCAATCTCAATGCGTATTATATTTAGATATAAAGTTTGTTTGTTAATGGCTCGCTCTCTACGGAGTTTAGGTCCGGGTGTCTTTTGTTATGTCCCTGGTTGGGGTAACTAGGACCATCGTCTAACGATTGAGTTGCAGTAAGATTCCGTTGTACAAGCCAATCTTGCGTTAGCCAAAAATAGCCCTTGGTCTGTAATTGAAGATTGAAGATTTGACCCCAGAATGCCTAAAAGTATAATTCTACTTAATGATCACTATCTTCCTGGTCACAATACTAGACTCGGTTTGGAGTTTCAGAAAATACACGCCTGAAGCCAGGTTTCCCAGCCGAGCTGAATACCTGCCCGCTGGTCTGTAGCCGTTGAACAGGTCCCGCACCAGCTTGCCGGTTGCGTCATAAACCGCGAGCCGCAAACTGCCTGAACCGTTCACTGAATATTCTATGGATTGATCTGTGACCGGATTGGAGCTCAAGTAGATAGTGCCTTTAACAGCAGTATTCACGGCAACCTCTTCAACCCCAACATAAATACTTGATTCACACAATATCCAGGTGTCCGGATCAAAAACGATCGAAGACACATTCTGCGAAACCGTGAATTCGGCGTGCTGGGGAGAGGCCGTGACCGGAATATTGACGGTCGTGTCCTTGCCGGTCAGGTGCAGGAGGATCTGCACGGGCATGTGAAACACCGGGGGCGCGTTGGTCTGAACCTGGTATATGTTGGTTTTGAAAAGGTAATTAGGACCCGAAGCATTGCAAATCCAGTAAGCATTGTATTCCGGATGTCCCTGCCCGTACACCCATTCGTCGAAAAACCACGCCAGGTCCGTACCGTAGGTCTGATTGAAGATGCGCTCGATGTCCTCGGTATTGGCGCATTTGTAGGCAAAGGAATCAAGGTAAGCATTGATGCCAGCAAAATACAGGGGCTGATTCAAGTATCGCAGCATATGGTATACCCAGGACGCTTTGCAGTATGAATATCCCCAGCTGAAGATATCATTGGTCGGCGGGTTGTACAGGGGCCTGCGGTTTGATGCATCTTCAGTGAAGTAATCCGTGGCTCGGCTTTGCATGGTCGATATGAAATTCGCGTGGCCAAACCGGTACCAGTTGTAATTGGCGTCGCTGTACGTAGCAAAGCCTTCATTGAGCCAGATATCGCGGAAATCCACACATGTAACCATATCCCCGCCCCACTGGTGAGATAGTTCATGAGCCATGCCGTTCTCGCTGCTGTTGACGATCCAGTTGCGGTGGATCGTGGTCTGTTCCTGGTGTTCCATCCCGCCCCAGGCAAATGGATAGACCGCGTCCTGGCCATAGCGGTCAAACGGGTAATCAACATACATCGAATCGAACAAATACATCGCCGTTGGCACATATTGAAAAGCAATCCGAGACTGCGCTGAATCTTCAGGCCACATGAAATGCCTGATCTCGATCGAATCGCCGGCTGCCGGGTGAAACCATTGTGACCAGCGGGCGAACCGCGAGATCCCGAAATGCATGAGATAGGTGGTGATCGGATAATTTTCCTGGTACGTGAAGGTCCGGGTATTGCCCGGGTTTGTGACCAGGCTCGTCAAGGCACCGTTTGCCGCCACGTAGAAGCTATCCGGCGTCGTGATCTTTATGATGCAACCCTGCTCTGCTTTGTCAAAAGGTTCATCGTAGCAGGGCATCCAGCGCCGCGCGTCCCAGGGTTCGCTCATGGTATAACCGACCGCATGCCGCGTAGTCGCGTTGTAGTTTCGCGGGTAATAAATAAAGCCGTACTGGCTTGCCGTGACCGACCATGAGCCATGGTACCGGATATATATCGTGAACGAGTCGTTTATGTTATAAGGCGTGGGCAGGTTTATGTGCAGCGTTTCACTCACCGACGCGTATGTCGCGTTGACGCCGTTAACCCTTACCGAGTCCGTTATAATGGTAATGCGGTTTAGCGTGACAGAAGTCAGGTTGTTGACATTGCTACGGCACTTTATCTGGTTCGTACCTGAAAGACTGCGGTTATTCATAAGCACGGTCAGGTCCAGTTCATACTTCAGCACATCAAAGGAATGGGTGGAATCTTTGAAAAAATTGAGAGCTGCCGGATGATTGCACATGGTTTTTGTTTCGTAAAAATCCGGGCTCCAGGTTGCCTGCGTGATCAAACAAATAAAAAGAAGCATAAAACCTCCTTCCTTGAAAAAAGAGAGAATTAGTTATTTTGTAATTACGTTATTACGTAATTACAAATAACTCAATAACATAATAACACAATTACACAGTTACCCAATTACTAAATTACCTAATAACTAATAAGTATAATGTTGTTCATCTTGTTGTCAATGGGCACCAAAACCAGCATTGGCTTGACTTACTGAAAATGCGAGCTATAATCACCTGCGATGGATATTGATAAACAGGGCATTGATGACCTGAATCGGTTGAATTACTGGCGCCGCTACCAGTCCACGCTGTCGTTCGTGCTGTTCATGGCGGTAAGGAAGGAGTTTCCTAAATACCGTTTGCGGATCGAACATTCCATGAGCCAGGGATTTTACTGCTACCTTGATCGACCGCTTAAATTAAAGCAGGTCGAAAAGTTGAAACTGCGGATGCGCAAGATCGTCTGGCAGAACCTGCCCATACGGAATTTTACCATACCGGTAACGCAGGCTGTTTGTCTTTTCAAAAAGCAGGGTTCTATTGATAAGATCGAGCTGCTCCGTGATTGCCCGGTAAAGACACTGCGAGTGAGTAAACTGGCCGGTCTGTTTGATGCTTTTGGCATGCCGCCCCTGGATTCGACAGGAAAAGCGATGTTCTTTGACATCAGGCTGTTCAGTCCCGGTTTTGTCCTGCTTTTTCCGTTCTGGCAGGATCTAAACGCAATGGCACCTTATATCCCCCAGCTCAAATTGGCAAGAATATTCAACGAATACGGAGAATGGGTGAACATTCTGGGTGTTGCCGATGTGGCGGACCTCAATAGAGCGGTCGAAGTCAGCCGGGGTTCTGAGATCATCAAGGTCAGCGAGGCGCTGCACGAGAAAAAGATCGTCTATATCGCAGACCGCATTACCAGGGGAAAAAGAAAGATCGTGCTGATCGCCGGTCCCAGCAGCGCGGGCAAGACGACCTTCACTAAAAGGCTGGCGATCCAGCTTCTGGTGAACGAACTCAAGCCCAAGATCATTTCCGTTGACGATTATTTTTTCCCGCATTGCCTGACGCCGCGCGATGAGTATGGCCAGCTTGATTTCGAATCAATAAAAGCTGTGGACACAGCACTGCTCAACCGTCATCTGGAGGCGGTTATCCAGCAGCATAAAGTAAAAATGCCCCGGTTCAATTTTATCAAAGGCACGCGGGAATCCGGAGATACCATGTTCCTGCCGGATAACGGCGTGCTCCTGGTCGAGGGCATTCATTGCCTTAATGAGGAACTCACCTATCGTATACCCAAGCGGGTCAAATTTAAAATATACATCAGCGCCCTGACGCAGCTCAATATCGACGACCACAACCGGATCTCGACGACCGACACCAGGACGATCCGGCGCCTTGCCAGGGATACGCATTACCGTGGTTACTCTGCGCAGAGAGTGCTGAGCCACTGGGGAAAAGTTAGGCGCGGCGAAGAGAGGAACATCTATCCATTCCAGGAAGAGGCTGATGAGATGTTCAATTCTGCGCTTATTTATGAACCGTCAGTTCTGAAAGAATTTTGCGTGCCGATCCTCAGGCAGATCGGGTCACATGACCCGACATATCCTGAAGCGCGGCGGCTGCTGAATTATTTCTCATTGTTCTATCATCTTCCGAACCGGTATGTGCCATCAAATTCGATCCTGAGAGAATTCATCGGCGGTTCTTCGTTCGTGTATTAGTATGGAAGAATGCCGCCGCTTTTACTGCTAAATTTTCATCTAAGTAGACATTGACTTTGCCAGAAGTATATATATAATAGTAACTGGAGATCAAGACATTCATTGGGGATTTATCTAATAAAATATCGAAATACCGGTAGTTTTTATCATAAATGTTTGTGATCAAAGCTTGTTTTGCCTGATAAACCGGATGTTTTTTTACATTCATAAGTTTGTCATAGAAATCAGCAAACCATGGAGGTATTATGGGGAAAACCTTGGCTGAGAAGATCCTATCCGAGAAAAGCGGAACCGACGCGGTCGCGGGCAGCATTGTCATAGCAAGAGTGGATGTCGCTGCGTTCCAGGACGGGACTGGCCCTCTGGGTGTGCGCCAGATGCTAAAGATGAAGATCGAAAAAGTAAAGGCACCGAAAGCAATCTTTTTTCTTGATCATGCCGCTCCTTCACCACGAAAAGAATTATCCAATGACCATATGCTTTTGCGCGAGTTCTGTGGTCGTTCCGGCGCGATCCTCTCCGAGATCGGCGAGGGCGTGATCCACCAGCGGTTGGTCGAGTCCTACGCAAAACCAGGCGACGTGGTCATCGGCGCGGATTCGCACTCATGCACGTCAGGCGCGCTGGGCGCTTTTGCCACGGGAATGGGTTCGACCGATGTCGCGATCGGCATGTCGATGGGACGCACATGGTTCAAGGTCCCGGAAACCTTCCGGATCGAGGTTACGGGAAAATTCCAATCCGGTGTAGTGTCGAAGGACCTGATACTGTATCTTATCGGCATGATCGGCGCCGATGGTGCAACTTATAAAGCGCTCGAATTCGGGGGCAGCGCGATCGAAGCGATGTCCATGGAATCACGCTTTGTGCTTTCCAATATGGCGGTCGAAGCCGGAGCCAAGACCGGTCTTGTGGCATCGGACAACACGACCAAGGCGTACTTAAAGTCCAGGGGCAGGCTTAATGATTGGAAACCGCTTGCTCCAGACAAGGATGCGAAATACGAACGCGTTATCGAGATCGACGCGTCCAAACTGGAACCGCAGGTCGCTTATCCGCATACCGTGGACAATACCAAGTCTATCAAAGATGCGCAGGGGATTAAGGTCAACCAGGTTTTTATCGGAACATGCACCAATGGCCGGATCGAAGACCTGAAGGTCGCGGCAAAGATCTTCAAGGGAAAACACGTCGCTCCCGGCGTCAGACTGATCATTGACCCGGCATCCCGGGATGTGTTTATTGATGCTATGAAGCTCGGGTTTCTGGATGTCTGCGTACGCGCCGGCGCTATCGTGATGGGTCCTGGCTGCGGTCCCTGCGTGGGCGTGCACGAGGGTATTCTGGGAGACGGCGAAGTGTGTCTTTCCACGGCAAACCGCAATTTCAAGGGAAGAATGGGAAATCCGGAAGCGTTCGTATACCTTTCTTCGCCGGCTACGGCTGCGTGTTCGGCTTTGACCGGCGTGATAACAGACCCGCGGGGATTTTTCGCGGGGAAGGTCAGAACAAAGCCGGCAAAGAAAGCGCTGAGCCGGGGAAAGAGCAAGATCAAAACTAGAAAAAAGAAAAAATAATCAAACAATTATACTAACAGAGGAGGATTGAATGAACAGCCTGAAAACAAAATTAGCCGAGAAGATACCGGTCTGGAAAGAAGATGTAAAGAATTTCGTGAAACAGTACGGCGAAACCAAGATATCGGATGTCACGGTAAGCCAGATCTATGGCGGCATGCGCGGAGTGAAAGGCTTGATCTGCGAGACGTCATCGGTTCCGCCGGACAAAGGACTTATAATCCGCGGCATTCCGATCGCCGACCTCAAAGATAAACTTTCCGAAGAGATCTTCTATTTACTCGTGACCGGCGAACTGCCGGATAAAGAAGCGACCGAAAACTTAAAGGCCGACCTGAAAAAACGGGCTGATGTCCCGGATTACGTGTGGAAGATGCTGGAAGTCCTGCCCAAGGATTCGCATCCCATGGCGATGTTCGCCCTGGCGGTCCTGGCGTTGGAGAAGGAATCGGTCTACCGGAAGAAATATACCGAAGGCATGAGAAAAGAAGAATACTGGGAAGCAACCCTCGATGATTGCGTGAATTTGATGGCGAAACTGCCAGCGATCGCAGCGGGTATTTACCGCATGAGGTTCAACAAGGGAAAGCGCATCGCTTCGGATCCCAAGAAAGACTGGGCAGCTGATTACGCGCACATGCTTGGTATCAAGGACGCGAAAGGGGATTTTGCCAACCTGATGCGGCTGTACATGGTGCTCCATTCTGATCATGAGAGCGGCAATGTCAGCGCGCATACCTGCCACTGCGTGGCTTCTGCTTTGTCCGATGCCTACTATTCGATATCGGCCGGTCTGGATGGTCTTGCCGGTCCCCTTCACGGATTGGCTAACCAGGAGTGCCTGGCATGGGTGATCGAGGTCAAAGAGAAATTCGGTGGCGTTCCTTCGGATGAAGATCTAAGACAGTTCGCCTGGGATACGTTAAAGTCGGGACAGGTTATCCCCGGTTACGGCCACGCCGTGCTGAGGATCACGGATCCGCGGTATGACGCTTTCCATGCGTTTGGCGCGAAGGCATGTCCGGATGATCCTTTGTACCAGATCGTCGCGAAAGTATTCAAGATCGTTCCCAATGTTCTCCGGGAGCAGGGTAAAGCAAAAGATCCGTGGCCGAACGTTGATGCAGCTTCAGGATGCCTCTTGTATCACTTCGGACTGACCGAATTCGAATATTACACCGTGCTCTTCGGCGTTTCCCGGGCAATGGGCATGGCATCCCAGTTGATCGTAAGCCGTGCTATGGGCGAAGCGATCGAGAGACCGAAGTCCGTGACTACACCAGAAATGAAGAAATTGGTTGGAGCATCCTGAGGTTAATACCTTAAATTAAAGGAGTATCAATAAGGAGGCGGGCATGATCTTAGTGGGCAGAGTCTGGAAATTTGGTGACGACATATCCACCGACCTGATTTGCCCGGGCCGTTATTTCCATCTACGGTCCAACCTTCCAGAACTGGCAAAACACGTACTTGAGGATGCCGATCCCGAGTTTGCGGGCAAGATGTCGAAGGGTGATTTTGTTGTGGCCGGCAATAACTTCGGACTGGGAAGTTCACGCGAGCACGCGCCGACCATTATCAAGATCGCCGGTATCTCGGCGGTATTGGCGAAGTCATTCGCGCGCATCTTTTACCGCAATGCGATAAACGTCGGGCTGCCGCTGATCGAGTGCGACACGGACAAGATCGACAAGGGCGATGAACTGGAGATCGATCTCGGTGCCGGTATCATTAAGGATAAAACCAAGAATATTGAACTGAAGGCTCATCCCTTGCCCAAGGCCATGATCAATATCCTCAACGACGGCGGGCTTTTAGCTCATATTGAGAAACATGGTGATTTCAAGCTGGATTAAAAAAACGAATGAGCGAATTTAGAAATACGAATAAACCGAATTCAAGAGAGTCAAATTAGACGAATATAAAAAAGGAGTGAAGATGAAAAAAAGAAAGATCAAAAAAGGAAAGAGATCTAAGACCTTTAAGAAAGTCAAGAAAGTCAAAAAGGTCAAAAAAGTCAAAAAGGTTAAAAAGGTCAAAAGAATCAAAAAAACCAAAAAATCTGTGAGAACTAAAAAGACCGTACAAACCAAACAGACGAGTCCTATCACGCGCGCGACCAATCATTTTGCGGGGATTCTTGAAACGCAGATTAAAAGGGTTGAGGCTATAAAGAAAACCCAGGATTGGATCGATTATGCCAAGATCAAGCCGATCATCATCGGTTTTCTGGGCGGTGACGGCATTGGACCGTTCATCACCAACGAGGCTCAGCGGGTGCTCGGAGAGCTGCTTAAAAACGAGCTGGCGAGCAAAAAAGTCGAGTTCCGGATTATTGAGGGGCTGACTATTGAAAAGCGCGTTGAAGAAATGCGGCCGATTCCAAAGGACGTGCTGGCGGAGATAAGGAAATGTCATGTAACGATCAAGGGACCGACCACGACGCCCAAGAAAGGCGATCCCTGGCCCAATATCGAGAGCGCAAATGTCGCGTTACGTAAGGAACTTGACCTGTTCGCGAATGTTCGTCCGGTCCGTGTGCCCAAGCAGGGGATAGACTGGATCTTCTTCCGGGAGAACACCGAGGATTTGTATGCTCTTGGTCCTTATGGTATCGAAGTCACGCCGGATCTGGCGATCGACTTCAAGATGATCTCCAAGCCCGGCAGCGAACGGATCGTACGGTTGGCGTTCGAGCACGCCAGGAAAAACAACAGGAAACGCGTGACTGCCGTAACCAAGGCGAATATCGTAAAGACCACGGACGGATTGTTCCTCAAGACATTCTATGACATTGCCAAAGAATATCCGGAGATCAATTCGGACGACTGGTTCATCGATATCATGACGGCAAAGCTGGTAGACGTAAAACGCCGGACCGAATTTCAGGTCATGGTTCTGCCGAACCTGTACGGTGACATTCTCACCGATGAAGCGGCGGAATTCCAGGGCGGTGTGGGAACCGCGGGCAGCGCGAATATCGGCAAACAATATGCGATGTTCGAAGCGATCCACGGCAGCGCGCCGCGAATGGTCAAGGAAAACAGGGCTCAGTACGCCGACCCGTGCAGCGTTATCAAGGCGGGAGCCATGATGCTGAACCACATCGGTTATGTCGATCTTGGCAAGAAGCTCGAGATGGCGCTGGATGTCTGCGGGCAGTACGAGAAAAAGCTCGTTATGACCGGCCGATCCAACGGCGCGACGTATAAGCAATTCGGCGATTATATCCTGGAAACGATCGCCGATCCAAACCTCGAAAAGCGCTGGAACGACTACCAGAAGCAGGGATAAAAATAACACAGCAGGAAACATAACCTCCTCACGTTTTTCCTCTCCCCCTTTAAAGGGGGAGAGGGTAAGGGTGAGGAGGATTTTTTTGTGATCCTGCCCTCTTTTGTCATTCTCCGCTTCAAGCGGGGAATCCAGGGTTAAGAATCTTATGTTATTTTATTTTTATAACTTTTCTTGATATCTCTCCATCCAATTCTATAAAATACACCTCCGGTTTCAATGGCAAAAGTAAAAACGAGATCCCGTATAAGAACTTAGTAATCTATACCAATCCGAGAAATTCGGCACTTGACTTTCGAAAAAATCGGACTAAAATAGAATTATGATCAAAAGAAAATTGCTACGAGAGGTCAGAAACCATCTTGACCGCAAAGAGATCAGCTTTATTGTTGGTCCGCGACAGGCTGGTAAAACAACCTTGATGCTGCAGCTCAAAGAGGAGTTAGTGAAAAAAGGCACACCGACTTTATTCCTTAACCTCGATATTGAGCACGACAAGGAATTTTTTTCATCTCAGTCAAAACTGATGAACAAGATTGAACTGGAAATCGGAAAAAAACGCGGGTTTGTCTTTATCGATGAGATACAGAGGAAAGAAAATGCCGGTCTGTTCCTTAAGGGAATTTACGATATGAACACACCATACAAGTTTATTGTTTCGGGTTCGGGGAGTGTCGAACTGAAGGAAAGGATCCATGAATCACTTGCCGGAAGAAAAAGAATATTCGAACTGTCCACCGTATCTTTTGAGGAATTTGTTGACTTTAAGACTGACTACAAATACAGCAACAGGCTTGCTAACTTTTTCGTAGTCGAAAACGCGCGGTTATTCAGCCTATTAGAAGAATACTTGAATTTCGGTGGTTATCCCCGGATTGTACTGGAAAACCTAATGGCAGAGAAGCGAAAGTTGATCAATGAAATTTATCAGAGCTACATTGAGCGGGACATCTCGTACCTCCTTAAAATACATAAAACTGAAGCATTCAGCAATCTGGTGAAGTTGCTGGCGGTTCAGACCGGCAGGCTGGTGAACTATACCGAGCTGTCTTCCACGCTGGGTCTCTCGGTTAAAACGATCAAGGATTATCTCTGGTATCTTGAAAAAACCTTCATTATCAGGAAAGTGTCTCCTTTTTTTAAAAACGCGCGCAAGGAAATAACAAAGTCTCCAGTGTATTATTTTTATGATCTGGGTTTAAGGAACTTTGCCCTGGGGATCTTTGGCGTGCTCACGGAAGCAGGCTTTGTTTTCCAGAATTTTATTCACAACTTGTTGAGGGAGGAGATCAGCAGCAGTTCATCAAGAATTTGTTTCTGGAGGAGTAAGGACAAGGCAGAGGTTGATTTTGTCGTGGATTCGGGCATAGCCATCGTGCCGATAGAAGTAAAATACAAGCCAATGACCGCACCCGAGGTAACCAAAGCCCTGAGGAGTTTCATTGAGAAATATAAACCCGAAACGGCTCTTATTGTTAACTTGAAGCTGGAAAAAACCATCGGCCTGAACAAAACAAAAATCCATTTTATGCCGTTCTACAAGATTATGACCCATCCTTTGTTCGGTTAGCGAAAACCAGCGATTGAACGCCTGTCAGGCACATTGCCTGGCACTTTTTTCTGTCATTCCCCGCTTGAAGCGGGGAATCCGCACCCCACTGTCATTCCCGTGAAAACGGGAATCCAGAAATGCTTATAAAAAATAGATTCCTGCTATCAGGAATGATGTATTAGGATAATTTTTACCTAGTTAGAAACGTACGCTCCGGTGATTCTTGACACTAGCTTTTTGAAGAGTATAATTTTAAGATAATATATACGTGGAAGTTGGATGGCTAATGGAAGGGTGAAGAAATAAGATTTATGCAGAATATGAATAAAGATAGAATTTCTTCAAGTTATGATAGAAAGTCCTTTAGCTTCGTAAAACAAAAGGAGGTAGTCAATGAAAATGAAAAATGGACTAGAAAAATTTGTCTATCATCCCGGTTTTTAGTATAAAAATCGGCCATTCGTCTGTGAATGAGTTATATGAAATTGTGGACAAGGGATTAAAATTTGAGAACAAATGAAGGACGATGAAAATGACATTACAACAAAGATTCTTTAATCATATCCAGCATCATGTAGAACAGTATCATCCTAGTTGGACTAGGAAGCCCACCGAGCAATGGCATAACTGCTATGCACAAATAGGTGGAAGAGAAAGAGTAATAATCTGGGTGAAGCAACCAAACAATGATGGAACCTTTTGGGTATTCGTTTCTATTCCATCAAGTCGCATATCTAAAATTCATAATATAATTCTCGATCAGGATATGAACGACAACAGAAAATTTAATATTTCACTTAGAAATATCTCAATGACACCGATTGAGTTACTTGATAGAGGACCCTCTGCAGATAATCCTTGGGAAGAAAATTGGCCAGTAGGTTTCAAAATAGTGGATCGCAGTCAGTTTGAAGTTGCTGAGAAGATAATAATTGAACAATGGGCATTAGCAGAATGACCAAACGAATTGAAGGAATATCCCCTCATCTACAACTCTTTGTCGCATCGCTCCTTACCTTTAGTCTGTATGGGTTATATAACAGACGCATATCAGGCTTAGGTACTTCTTACTCTTGTTCAAATTCTGCTTTCTGCAGAACTTCTGATATGTATCAGCCGTTATATGAAATCTCAATCTAAAGCAGGAAATATAAATGATACAAAGTGCTGAAGGATGGTTAGATAATGAAGATAAACAATGTCGGGAGGAGAGATTATACAGATTGAAATGGATCATAGAACGGTATCCGAATATTGAGATAGCATTGTTACATGGAGGACTAAAATCTAATTATTTATTTGAAGAAGCTAGATATTGCTTCGTTTATGGTCAATATATTGCGTCAACTATGTTAAGCCTATCATATATCGAAAATACCTTGGCAAGCGTTTTCTATGCTTCTGGAAGAAATGATTTACTAAAAGCGAGTTTAGTTAATTTACTGGAAGAAGCTAAAGAAAAAGGCATAATTTCTGAACCCGAATTTGCTATATTTAATAAGGTTAGAGAAATCAGAAATCCGATAACACATTTTCGCAAACCAATGGATAAAGAAACTATTGAATACAGGGCAGTCAAAAACGATAGACTTCTCGACGAGCTTTTGGAAGAAGATGCAAAAACTGCTTTGAAAGCAGTTTTTAGAATGATAGTAAAATTCTCTATTCCTAAGCATGAAGATTGAAACATTAAATAACCGGGTGTATGCAACTTGCCCTGCGGATTCACCCGGATTCTCGATATCGTCTTGTCTGCGTATATCCGCGGTCGTTAGCCAAAATTGTTTTGTTTACTGAATTACATGGGAAGAAATGATTCATCATCTTCAAATTGCACCTAAGCCTAGGGATTCAAAGATACAAGCGACAACCTCTCTATCCGCCATGATTTCTATTCGTGAAGCTTATAAGACAACCCGAGGTACTATGTACCAAGGAAACGCAGAGAACGCATTGACCTCTCTTACCTTTGCAAAATACAAAGGGAAGGTGCAGCTTATTCTTACTTCTCCACCTTTTCCACTCAATAGAAAAAAGAAGTATGGCAATCTTCAAGGTGAGGCGTACATTCATTGGCTAGCTAACTTCGCTCAGACTTTCCGCAAACTCCTTAAGAAAGATGGTTCAATTGTTCTTGAACTTGGCAACGCATGGGAACCGGGTAAACCTATTATGTCTCCACTTGCTTTACGTTCATTACTCGCCTTTCTTGAAGCGGGCCAATTTAATCTTTGCCAGCAATTTATAGTCTACAACCCCGCTCGACTTCCCAGCCCCGCACAATGGGTAAACGTCGAACGAATTCGGGTCAAGGATTCTTTCACTTTTGTTTGGTGGATGTCACCAAATGAACGACCGAAAGCCGACAATCGACGCATTCTCAAACCATACAGCGATTCAATGTTGCGACTACTCAAGACCAAAAAGTACAACGCAGGCTCACGTCCTTCAGAGCATCATATCGGTGAAAAATCATTTCTCACAAACAACAAAGGTGCAATCCCATCGAATGTTATCACACTCTCCAACACGGCTTCAAGTGACGAATATCTGCGTTACTGCCGCTCTAATAATCTTCAACCGCATCCGGCAAGAATGCCCGTCGCTCTGCCAGAATTTTTCATCAAGTTTCTTACTACCCCACAGAATCTTGTTCTCGATCCTTTCGGTGGCAGCAATACAACTGGCGCAGCGGCCGAACGACTCAAGCGTCGTTGGATTGCGATTGAAGCAGACAATAATTACATTCAAGGATCCCGTGGTCGGTTTTCAGCCTTACAACTGAGAGGCGGGAAATAAATGACGCAATCGCAGTTCTTTGACCTTTTAATCCAAGCTGATACGCTTGCTAACCTCGAAGTAGTCCTTGCACAGTTTGAGAGTGCAAATCCTCAAGTTAGATGGGTTCCTTTTGGCGGTCGGGATAATAACCGTGGAACAATTGAAGCTTCGGCTGACCCCGGGCGATCCTTAGTTGAACGTCTCACCAACGGAATTGATGCTATTATTGAGGACGAACACAAAAAGCACAATGGTATTCCTGACTGCCGAACGCCAAAAGAAGCTGCAACCGCTTGGCTCAACGTACCCGAAGGTGGGCTGTGCGAAATGACACCAGCTCAGCGACGCAGTATCGCACACCGAATTGCCATCAGGTTGAAAGTAGGAGATGGGAGGTCTTCCAGGGTAGTCGAAGTTCGTGACACCGGAATCGGGCTTGCGCCAGACGAGATGCCAAAGACAATTCTGAGTCTCAACGAAAGCAACAAGATGCAAAAATACTACCTTGCCGGTGCTTACGGTCAGGGAGGTTCAAGCACACTTGCAACAAGCAAGTTCGTACTCATTGCATCACGGCGCTGTGATTCTCAGATTGGTTTTACCTTAGTACGATACGAAGATTTGCCTGCTGAACAGTTCAAGACGGGGCGTTACGTTTACTCCCTACTTGGTGACTTTGTGCTTGTTGCGGACAGAAGCCTTGACGTATTCGCAGCTGGCACTTTGGTCAAACATTTCGGCTACGATCTAATTAGCTATCCGTCTCCACTAGGACCGAATAGTGTTTATGGTTTGCTGAACCAAACTCTCTTTGATCCAGTTCTACCCGTTTGGCTTGATGACCATGAGATACATGGCTACCGCCGTGTCATCAAGGGTTCAAGAAATGCACTTAACGGTGCTGTTGACGAAGGCGATTCTGAGCAAAAGGGGCCCGACTTGTCGCATCGAGTACGGATGTTCTACTCAAGTCTTGGTGAATTCGGCCGTATCGGCATCGAGTACTGGGTTCTTGGGCGACCGACGAGCGCAAACAAAAAACCAATTGCGGCCTTTGTCAATCCCCCTAAACCAATTATACTTACACTTAATGGACAAGACCACGCAGAGCTATCTCAATCTGTTGTTCGTAAAGATGCTGAGTTGACTTTCCTGACTCAGAGACTCATATGTCACATTGACTGCAATAATCTTACGCCCGCCGCTAAACGAGCTCTCTTTGTGTCCACTCGTGAAGATGCTCGGAGAGGTGTCGTATACGATCTCATCCATCAGGAAATTGTTAGAGTATTGAAATCCGACGATGATCTCACCAGGCTCAACAATGAAGCACGTGAGGCTGGTACAAGAGAGGAAGACGAAACTGCGATGCAGCATATGCGCACCGAAATCGCTCGGCTCTTACGCTTACAGGGTATTGATGTTGGTGTTGGAATCACTTCTACGGTTTCCGCGCAAGGAGAGGGAAAAGGTAAGGTTGCAGGTGCAGGTAGAGTACATAGGAAGCCGCAACCGATAGAGCTTCATGAGCCACCTACCTACATCAGAATAGTCTGGGATGACGATGCCGCCATTCCCTTCTATCCAGAACAACGCCGCTACATCAGGATTGAAACCGATGCAAATAGCAACTATCACAATGCAAGCAATCCCAATGCCTCTCGCATTAATATCGTTATACCATCTACAGGCTTAACTTTCCGTGGTTCAACTCCCCTTGAAGGAGGTCGTCTTCGAGCAATCTTTGAAGGCAAATCCGATTCTCAGGTTGGTTCGACTGGCACCATACGGATTGAATTGTCTCGTCCAGGCATGCCAACTCTCTCCGACGAGCGAGGTTTTATCATTATTCAAGTACCGACAGAGAAACCGACAGATCGAAAGATGACCTTACCTCCATTCAAGATTCAACCGGTTGAAGGGCCAGATGCTCAACTCTGGGCCGATCTCGATTGGCCTGACGACATCAACTCAATTGCCTCCGCAGCGCAAATGGAAGAGGGTAAGTTGGTTATCTACTATTCTAAAGTCTTCCCGAAATATTTTGATCAGCTGACAGCATTTGAGAAACGCGATATTGTTTTAGCAACTTCATTCACCAGACGCTATGAGATATGGCTTGTCGTACATTCCTTCTTGCTTTACCGAGATCAACAAGAGGAAGATTCTTCAACTAGCAATATATCATCTTCCACAGATTCCGACCTTGCCGAGTTTCGTGAGCGACAGGAACGCTGCAGATTGGCAAACATCGCTACAATGGTTGCCACCCGTGAAGTTCAAATGGCACATCAGACCATAGAGACTGAATAAAATGGTATTTATATATAAAGCAACTTCGGTTAACATCACGGGTTATGAGGCAAGCTTTTTTGCGTGACGATGATAAAGCTCAGGTCATGAATCAAAAGTACTCGTTCCATTGCTTTTGTCGTAAGACAATTGATCATTTAGAGTGGAAACGCATCGGTCTTCTTGGGCCAAACATTTTACGCAATGCACCCTAACCAGTAATATCACCGACTGCAAGTATGGGTTTGGTTATCTTTTTTCGTAAACGTGCCAACGTAAATAGATTCAGAGATATTTTGATCGGTTCAATGAGCTTGGGCGTCGGCAATAAAGCGCTGCTTTGTTCTGGATTCTTCCAAGAACTATTCAAAAACCACCCATATCAAGCATCCACTGAGCAAAATTTAAGTGCTGTTCTTGTAAATCATTCGATCGAACTCACAACCATAGGAATTCACAACAACTGTTGGATGCCTTCATATAAGAGCTTCCGTAATAGCTTACGGTCAGCTGGCGTAAATTTGAGAGCAATGTACACTGCAAAATTTCATTGGCATGCTAAGGTTTTCATTCTTAGGCATTCCAACGATCCGGTTCTTGCTATCGTCGGCAGCAGTAACATCACAAGGAATGCATTTAGTGATTCTGATCCCTTTAATTACGAAGCCGATGTCATAATGTGGCTCGATGCTATCAAGCCTCTTACAAAGTTCATTGAACGTAATGTCACCGAAATTAGGGACGAGCCGCACGAGGTTATTATCGCAGACTATGATCCCAAGAAGAATAATGATCTTTTAATAAAAGATAGACTGATACGACTTGATACCGAGATGAAAGAACTAGAACTCAAGGAATTACCTGAATAATCATGAAGGTTGCACTGCGCATAGCAGATATCCCTTGACTAATATGCCGTATTCAGTAAACTAGTCTCATGTTCCGGAATATAGCTATTTCAAAGAAATTTTCTCCAACTGAACGCATTATCGTTTACCCCGGCGATTGTCTTGAGCTGCTTAAGACAATCCCTGATTCCACATTGCAGTTGGTGGTGACCTCTCCTCCCTACAATATCGGTAAGGAGTACGAAAAAAAGCTGAATCTGCATACATATCTTGAACAGCAAACTGAAGTAATTAAGGAATGCGTAAGGACGCTATCTGATCGGGGGAACATCTGTTGGCAGGTAGGTAATTATGTTAACGATGGCGCAATTGTTCCTTTAGATACGATATTGTATCCGATCTTCAAAGATCTGGGACTGAAAATGCGTAATCGCATCATCTGGCATTTTGAACATGGGCTACATTGTTCCCGGCGATTTTCGGGTAGATACGAAACGATTATTTGGCTCACAAAAAACAAAAATTACATTTTCAATCTCGATCCTATTCGAATCCCTCAAAAATATCCAGGTAAGAAGCACTTCAAGGGACCAAAAGCCGGGCAATACTCGTGCAACCCGCTTGGGAAAAATCCTGGCGATCTTTGGATTATCCCCAATGTGAAAAGCAATCATATCGAGAAAACGATACACCCATGCCAGTTCCCCGTTGAATTGATTGAGAGGTTAGTGCTTGCTTTTTCCAATGAAAATGACTGGGTATTTGATCCATTTTTGGGCACGGGAACGTCAATTATTGCCGCGGTACGCCATAAACGCAGGGGAGCAGGAGCAGAAATCGTGCAAAAATATTTGGACATTGCTTGTGATCGCATAAAACAGGAAATTGCAGGTACTCTAAGAACCCGTCCAATGAACAAACCCGTATACGATCCTGAAAAAGCTGGAAACAGCTTAAGGATCGCTCCCTGGGATAGAAAGCAGAAAGAGAGTCAGTTGAGACTATTGGAAAAGTATCAGAGGTATTCAGCTAAATGAGGATTATTCAAACCTATTCGCATCTAAATGGATTAGAATTTTTGAAAGTTCACAAGAAGAACTTATGCTTGGAGATGAAAAAGGTAATTGGGTTGGTAGATGCGGAGGCGTGTAAGACGAAAGTCTCAAAAGAAAAAGGGATGGTTGGTAAAATTCTCTACAGCCCTATTGCTATGAATGCCCAATTCAAGAAGCTGTTGTCGAAGTCGGGATGGAAGGAAAGCAGGGTTAATTATTGGGTCACAAAGGATGAAAAGCTGATCAGAAAAACCCTGACAATGGATACGCAAGAGCAAAAAAGGGAAATCGAAGAGGCTGGAGAAAAACCAATCTTCAGTTACAATCAGACTGATTATGTCAAAGACAGAGTTGCCATTGAAGTTCAGTTCGGCAAGTATTCATTTGTTGCCTATGATTTATTCGTGAAGCATCTCGCCTTTTATGTGCGCGATCAGACTGATGTCGGAATTGAAATTTTGCCCATGAAATCTTTGCAGTCGCAAATGAGTTCCGGCGTCGCTTACTATGAAGGAGAGCTTTATAACGTCATAAGGCAGGGACGTGGCGTACCGGCCGTTCCTTTGGTTATATTGGGTATTGAGCCGTAAGCTTTATAGATCATCGTGGAAGTCCATAAATTCACCGAGAAAGACCATAAACACTGGGAAGATTTCGTGGCCAGCGCTAACAACGGCACGATCTTTCATACGCTGAAATTCTTGAGTTACCACCCGCCAGAACGGTTTAAGAACCACAACCTGCTGATCAAGGAAAAGGACAATATCGTCGCCCTGTTCCCGGCGATCGTGGAAAGTACAGAAAAAGACAAGGTTATCATTTCTCACAAGGGCGCTTCCTACGGTGGGTTTGTGCTTAGACCAGGACTTGGCGTGCACGAGATCCATCTCGCGGTGGAAACTCTCGTGGCTGCTTTACGAAAAGAAGGTATAAAAAAGATCATTTTGACCCAGACCCCATTAATCTATTGCCAGGAACCGAACCAGTACGTTGATTTTGCCCTGATAAAGCACGGCTTCAAGTACCGGAAGAGAGAGATAACAGCGGTAATACCGCTGGATGCGGCTGAGCCACTGTTGACGTTCCACGCTGACGCACGGCGTTCGACAAAAAAAGCGATCCGTGAAGGTGTCCGGGTCAATATCGCCAATGATTATGCCGATTACTACAACATTTTAAAACATAACCTGGGAATGCGCCATAATGCCCAGCCCACGCATACTCTGGCCGAGCTTCATAAATTAAAACAGCTTTTTCCTGAAGATATTTTATTGTTCGGTGCTTATTTGAAAGAGAAGATGATCGGCGGCATGGTCATGTTCGTTGCGAACCCGAATGTCATACTTGCCTTCTATATCAGCCATGACAATGAATACCAGGCATACCGGCCGGTCAACCTCCTGTTCTATGAAGTGATAAAGTGGGGGCGCGACCGGGGTTTCAAATACCTCGATCTTGGTACGTTCACACTCAACATGGAACCCAACTGGGGGCTGGGTAGGTTCAAGGAGAACCACAATGCCCGCGGGTTTTTGAGGGATACGTACGAGCTGGAACTATAATATAAATTCCAAATTCCAAATATCAACCCAGCACTTTATAGGTATAAAGGCAGAGATTCACTAATTCTATTTCCAGCTCGATTTTAGATATGTAATTTTATGTTAATATAGAATAAAGTGCTGGGCAAACAAATCCTAAATACAAAATCCAAATGTTCAAAACAGTTTTTATTCTGTCATTGCGAGCGATTTTTATGCGCAACCTAAGAAAAAGTATTTATTGAAATAACCGGAGTCCCGAGAAACGAGGGGAAGCAATCCCAGCTGTTCTTCCTTTTTTCAGAGATTGCTTCGTCACCCGCTTTTTATTGTTAAAAATCAAGGATGCGGGATTCCTCGCAATGACAAGATTAATTACCGGGAATACCGTAGCCGCCGGTTACTGGGTCATGAAAAAGGAAGAACCGGGGTGTCATAAAAGTAAATAACAGGAAACAGATAGTGATGATAATGATCGCTGCCATAGCGATCGGCCTCAGCGTCGCTGACAGGGGTTTTGCAGAGAGAATACGGTAGCTGCAATATTGGCCGACGCAAACCGCAAGAATAAAACTACTGATATCAAGGATCAGAAAATTATCGCCAAGGATGGCGGTATAGGAATAGAATATACCTACGATGAGGATCGGCATGATATATAGCGCGACCGCCTTGGCAATAAAGAAATTTGCTATACCATTCCCGGTTTTTGTCCAGCGTACCCGTTCGATAAGGCTCCAGAAAATAGCAGGCCAGAAGGCGAGTTTCAGGTGTTCCCAGGTGCTTTCATTAACCGCAAAGATCAGAGCGGCCGGCCGCCAGTTTCCCAGCCATTCATAAACAAAATGAAATGCCGAGCCGAGAACGATAATCACAATGGCTCCAATAAGTTCCCACCGTCGGATCTGCTGTTGCATAATATCGGATATTATATCGCAGGATATGCGGTTGTCAACTCAACGAGCCGCATGTTTCCCACTTGATTAGCACGCGCTGATAAATATAATGTGACAGCATGTATGATAAGATAACTTTAGGTCACGGCTCGGGCGGATCCCTGACCGGTCGATTGATCAGAAAAACGATCCTAAAGGTTTTCCGCGATCCGGTGTTGAGGAGACTTGAGGATTCAGCGGCGGTTCTTATACGAAATGAAACCCGTACGGGTAAGCTTCGGGGGATGAAGATAGCGTTCACGACTGATTCTTATGTGATCGACCCTATTTTCTTTCCCGGCGGTGATATTGGCAAGCTCGCGGTCTGCGGCACGGTCAATGACCTGGCGATGAAAGGCGCTGTTCCACGCTATATTTCGCTGTCCTTGATCATTGAAGAAGGCCTGGCATTTGTTGATCTGGAAAAGATCCTGAGATCCGCTGCCGCAACCGCAAGACAAGCCGGCGTTGCTGTGGTCTGCGGTGACACCAAGGTTGTCGATAAAGGTAAAGCCGATAAGATTTTTATTAATACCTCGGGGATTGGATTCGTAAAAGTCACGCTGGGAAGGGAAAAAATAAAAGCAGGCGACAAGATCTTGATCAACGGCACGATCGGCGACCACGGCATCGCGGTCATGAATGCACGTCTAAAGCTGGGTTTGCGCTCAAGGATGGCCAGTGACACCGCGCCGCTCAATCTGATAACCAAGCGCCTGTTTGACAGCAAAGCAGGTCCTCATATCCATTTCATGCGCGATCCGACTCGCGGCGGCGTTGTTTCCGTGCTTCATGAAGCGCTTGAGGGTTCAGGTTTTGGCATCAAGCTCGATGAGAGTTGCCTGCCGATTAGCCCGGAAGTACATGGTGCCTGTGAGATCCTGGGATTAGATCCGCTATATGTCGCGAATGAGGGAAAATTCCTGATGTTCATTGATCCGCGGTATGCCGGACTGGCGCTCAAAGTAATGCAGCGGCACGTCTTTGGAAAAAAAGCGGCGATGATCGGCGAAGTCGTATCCCAACCACGCGGCGTATGGCTGCACACGAATATTGGCGGAACCAGGCCGTTACTACAACTCGAAACCGAGGGTCTGCCGAGGATCTGCTGAACCGCCCATAATACAAATAAGACCTGTTTTTTCGGTTTAAAAATAACCGCTTGACTACACCAGCATAAGGAATATAATCCCATACTATGCCAGCGCCTGTACAGAACGCGTTCGATGACATGTATATGCTCGAAGCGCTGGCGCTTGCGAAAAAAGGATGGGGACGTACGGGCGTGAACCCGCTGGTTGGCGCGGTCGTTACGAACCAGCTCCGAGTAGTGGGACGCGGGTTTCACCGGAAATTAGGCGAAGCGCACGCCGAGACGGTCGCCCTGCTGGAGGCAGGCAGCCGGGCCCAGGACGGTACTCTCTACGTAAACCTTGAACCATGCTGCATCTGCGGTCGAACGCCGCCCTGTGTTGACCTGATCAAAAAGACCGGAATTGCCCGGGTCGTGATCGGCATGATCGACCCCAACCCTTCGGTCAATGGCGGCGGCGCAGAATGCCTGAGGCAGGCCGGGATCCGAGTGGACATACCGGTCATGGAACAGGCATCAATGAATGTCAACCGCTGGTACGTCAAATATATAACACAAAAGATGCCATACATTATTTTGAAGATCGCCACCAGCCGCGAAGGCCGGATCTCGAATTTTCCTAAAAAATACATCACGTCCGAACCCGCCCTCAGGTTCGTGCATTCCCTGCGCAGTCAGGTTGACGCGATCATGGTCGGGATCAATACGGTCCATCGTGATGACCCGTTCCTGACGGACCGGCTGGTCGGAAGGTCTAATCCGGCGCGTGTCGTTCTTGACCCGCGGCTTCGCATTGCACCGGATGCGCATTTTTTCGAACCAGACGCTCGGCGGATCATCGTCACCGGTGTTAATAGCGACCAGTCAAGGATGAAAGACCTGGCCAGCCAGGGCGTGGAGTTCATTGTCATGCCGGCAGATTATTTCCTGCTGGATACGGTTTTCAAGAAACTCGCGGAACTTGAGATCGGCTCCATCATGGTGGAAGGCGGGGGATTGGTTTTTTCTGAAATACTGGGCAAGAAGATGTTCGATGAACTGTACGTTTTCGTGGCGCCGGTAAGCGGTGGAGACGGCGCTAACATGTTCGAGGAAATATCTCATATCGTGAATCTGTCTGATGTTCAGGCGATTCAAACCGGGGAGGATCTTTTATATCATGTTTACAGGAATAATTGAAGACAAGGGGATAATCCGCGCGCTGTCAAAGACCGGTGGCAATACAGTCAATATCGATATCCAGTCATCGCTGAAGGTCAGTCCTGGCGACAGTATCGCGGTCCAGGGCGTATGTCTGACCATAGTTAGCGTACGGAAAAAAGGATTCATTGTCCAGGCGATGGTCCAGACACAGGATATCACGACTCTGTCCCGCTGGAAAACCAGTGACGTTGTGAACCTGGAGCGAGCACTCACCATGGAAGGACGTATCGGTGGACACATCATGCTCGGGCATATTGACGAAACCGGACGGTTGATCAGGATCAGCGGTAATGTGTACCATTTTCAGGTCAATCCCAGGAACGCCGGGTACGTGATATCCAAGGGTTCCATCTCTATCGATGGCGTGAGTTTAACAATTGGCTCGAAATCACAGAACATTTTTACCGTTTCCCTGATCCCTTATACGCTTAAAGTGACGACACTGGGTAATTTAAGGCTTCGTTCACCGGTAAATATTGAGTATGACTATCTGGTAAAGATTCTGAAGAGCACAACTTAGTATTTGACCGCAGCCAGCCAGATTTACCCTCTTGACTTTTTGTCAAAAGTGTGCATACTATACAATACTTAACTGACCGTTTCTGACGTTAGTATGCGAATATTACGAATGACAACAAATGAATCGAATATGACTCTTGACGGCTAATTCGTGGAATACGGTATCATTCGGATAATTCGTAAATAGAAAGATTAGTGGTTTTATGAAAGGAGAAATACCAAATGCCATTAGAAAAAACAAAGAAAACGGAACTGATCGGTTCTTTTAAACAGCACGAAAGCGATACCGGGTCACCTGAAGTGCAAATCGCCATTCTCAGTGAACGTATTAAGATTTTGACCGAGCATCTTAAGCAGTTCCCCAAGGACCGCCATTCGCGCCAGGGGTTGATAAAGATGGTCAATGACCGTCGTCGACATCTAAATTATTTGATGAGAAAAGATCGTGCCCGGTATACCAAGATCGTTGATTCCATGGGTTTAAGAAGGTAATGTGTTTTCCGTAGACCTTCAAGTCGGTGAAAAGATCCTGCGCTTGGAAAGCGGGCGGCTGGCAAAGCAGTCAGCCGGTTCGGTCGTGGTCTCCTATGGTGAGACAATTATTCTAGTGTGCGTCAATTACCGGCCCGAGCCGGATAAAAGCACGGATTTCCTGCCGCTGACCATTGAATATCGCGAAATGGCTTTTGCCGCGGGCAAAATTCCTGGTGGTTTTATCAAACGCGAGACCAGGCCATCGGATGGCGAAATATTGTCGTCCCGGCTGATCGACCGTCCGATCCGTACTTTGTTCCCAAAAGGTTTCAGGAATGAAGTGCAGATCATCGCCTATGTGTTGTCCAGCGACGTTGAACACTACGCTGACACGCTGGGGATCATCGGCGCCACGACCGCGCTCCTGTTATCCGAGATCCCGTTCACGACCCCCCTAGCGGGAGTGCGTGTCGGTATGAAACAGGACGGGTCTTTAATCATCAACCCGTCGCTCACCCAGCAGGTAGAATGCCGTTTGAACCTGGTCGTTGCCGGTACCCGGGATTCGATCGTGATGATCGAAGGCGGTGCCTCCGAAGTTTCAGAGCAGGATATCGCCGGAGCCCTGCGGTTCGCCCAGCCAGAGCTGGCGCGGATCATCGAGATGGAGGAAAAGATCAGGGACGCGATCGGTAAGAAAAAGATCGAGACCATTGAACCCTTCGTAGAAGAAGCGCTGGCCGCTGACATCCGCGCCGCGCTGGGCGATGAGGTCCAACAGTTATTCCATTTCAAGGAAAAAACCGCCCGGGAAGAGGCAAAGTATCAATTGATCAAGACCGTCGCGGAAAAATTAGCGGAGCGCGATGAGAACATCGAGATAAAGGTCAGCGGGGTGGTCGATGAGATCATTGAAGCGAAAATGAGGTCGATGGTGCTGGCGGAGAAAAAACGTTTTGACGGCCGTGGCCTCGACGACGTCAGGAATGTCTCGTGCGAGATCGGCATCCTGCCCCGTACCCATGGTTCGGCTTTATTCACGCGGGGGCAGACCCAGAGCCTCGCCGCCACGACCTTGGGCACCGCGAGCGATGAGCAGATCGTGGACGTGATCTACGGCGATAGTTCGAAATCATTCATGCTGCATTATAATTTCCCGCCCTTTTCCGTGGGCGAGGTCAGGCCGATGCGCGGGCCAGGCCGCCGGGAAATAGGGCACGGCGCGCTAGCCGAACGGGCGATCATGCCGGTGCTGCCCAAAGATGAGAAGTTCCCCTACACGATCAGGGTCGTTTCCAATATCCTTGAATCCAACGGTTCATCATCGATGGCAAGCGTGTGCAGCGCTTCGTTGGCACTCATGGACGCGGGCGTGCCGATCAAGGCCGCGGTCGCCGGCATCTCTATCGGATTGGTCAAAGAAGGGGAGAAGTATGAATTGCTCAGTGACATCATCGGCGACGAGGACCACTACGGCGACATGGATTTCAAGGTTGCGGGCACGAAGGACGGCATCACCGCGGTTCAGCTGGACCTGAAAATTCAGGGCGTCAGCGTTGACCTGCTCGAAAAGGGCATGGCAAAGGCGAAAGCGGTGCGCGAGCACATCCTCAATATCATGAACAGCACGATCAGCGTTGCGCATACCGAATTGTCAAAGTACGCGCCGAAGATCGTCGCTTTCATTGTACCTAAAGCCAAGATCGGCGAGGTCATCGGACCGGGCGGTAAGGTCATAAGGAAACTGTGCGCGGACTATACGGTCACGATCGATATCGACGATGACGGCAAGGTCACGATCGCCGGCGTCGATACTCACAACGTGGAAAAGGCTCTGAGCGCGGTCCAGGGGATCGTGGCGGAAGCCGAAATAGGCAAGACGTATACCGGGAAGGTCACGCGGATCATGAATTTCGGGGCTTTCGTGGAGATCCTGCCCGGCAAAGAAGGACTGGTGCACATATCCAAGCTGTCGCGGCAGCGCGTCAAGAAAGTAGAGGACGTCGTAAAAGTGGGAGATGAGATTGTCGTCAAGGTCTACGAGATCGACGACCAGGGGAGGATAAATCTCATCCGTAAAGAATAACGTCACTCTGCAGGAAATAGTCCCCGGCATCAGCATCGTCGCAGAAAAGATCCCCCATTATTATTCGTTTTCGCTCGGACTTTTCATAAACTGCGGCTCCCGCGACGAAAGTTTAGAAGACAACGGCATTACCCACTTCACCGAACACATGCTGTTCAAGGGCACGACCGGCAAATCATCGCTGGATATCGTGAAATTCATTGAAGGCCTGGGCGGTTCGTTCGACGCTTTTACCACCAAGGAAAGCCTGATCATCATCACCAAATTTCTGTCCGAACACCTGGAGAGCGTTTTCGGCCTGATCGCCGAGATGCTGCTTCAATCCAAGGTGGATGAAACTGATATTGCCAAGGAAAAAGCCGTAATCCTGGAAGAGATCAAATCCGATGTGGACGATCCGTCCGAGTATATCTTCGACCTGCTGTTCGACAACTTGTTTCCCGGACACCCGATGGGACTGCCCATTGCCGGCACCCAGGAATCAGTATCCGGGATCGATGTTAATAAAGCCCGCCGGTTTTACCATGAACTGCTAACGCGGAAAATGGTCATCGCAGTCAGCGGCAAGTTCGATCATGATGCCATAACCGCTTTGGTGCGCAGTAAATTCACCAATCAAATCGGCGCGCAGCCCGAGAGGACACCGCCCTCAGGTCAGCCAAAACGCCTTACCGTCCAGACCAAAAAGGAAATAACGCAGGTCCACCTTGCATTCGCAATGCCTTCTATTTCCTACGCTTCACCGCAACGGCACGCGGTATTATTATTATCAACGTTGTTCGGCGGCGGCATGTCGTCCCGGCTTTTTCAGGGTTTACGGGAAAAGGATGGCCTGGTTTACGATGTCCACTCGTTCGTTGACTTTTACGGTGACTGCGGTGTTTTCGGCTATTACCTGGTCTGCGACAAGAAGAACGCGGCAAAGGCCAGCCAGCGGATACACACCATATTCAATGAGATCACGCAGAACGGTTTCACGGATGAAGAGCTCGAGATCGCCAAGACTTATATTACCGGCAATACCCTGCTCAGCATGGAAAGCTCAACTAACCGCATGATGCGGCTGGGGCGCGAGCTCCTGCAGCTGGGCAAGATCACTGAGATCGATGAACTGATCAGCAAGATCAAAGGCGTGAGCCGCGAAGAGATAATGGCATTGGCGCAGAATTACCTCCAGCCGGATAAATACACGGCAACAGCCGTGGGCCCGGTGACCGAAAAGGAAATCAAGGAAATTTTCGAGCTGTCGTAACTGCCTGGCCTTACACAATGAAACTCAAAGTCTGCCCAGAAGATTTTATCGTTGAAGAGGTCATCGACCTGCCTTTATCCCAGCAAGGTCCTTACACTATCATCAAGCTGCGCAAGCAGTACTGGAACACTCTCGATGTGATCGATTACGCGGCGCGTCGTCTATCCGTGGCAAGAAATAGGTTCGAACGGGCGGGCTTGAAAGACCGGTATTCACTGTCAACCCAGTACCTTTCATTCAAGGGAAAATTCCCCGGCATAATCGCCGACAATAACTTCTCGCTGACGCCGGTCGGCTATGCCATGGAGCCGGTGAGCCCGGCGAAGCTCGTCGCCAACAAGTTCACCATTGTATTGCGCGACCTCAACGATCATGAATCAGTAAAGGCCGCAGATAACTGCGCGCTGGTAAAGACTTGGGGCATTCCCAATTATTTCGACGAACAACGATTCGGTTCAGCCCGGCATCATCAGGGTTTCTTTGCGAAAAAACTGGTCCAGGAGCACTACAAGGGCGCACTCAAGCTGCTGCTTTGTTATCCCTACAAGGAAGACGGCGCGGCGATCAAACGTTTTAAGAAATGTTGTCTTGATTCCTGGGGGGTATGGGAGCGGTGCGCGGAGCAGGCACCGCGTGAATACCGGGGAATAATGAATTTTCTGCTTTCCCATCCTAAGGACTATAGGGAAGCGATCAAATGCATCGACCGGGAGCTGCTGAAGCTGTACCTGCTTGCCTACCAGTCGTACATTTTCAACCAGGCATTGTACTTGCTGATCCGCGATGGATCTTCGGGCACGCGGGAAGTTGCGTACAGCGTCGGTACTTTTTTATTTTACGGGGAGTTGAAGGACATCGGATCGCTGCGGGAAGTGGAACTGCCTATGGTCAACGAAAAGACAAAACTCGCAGGTAGTCCCGGCGATAAAGTAAAGGAAGTCCTGGCAGAAGAGGGGATCGAGCTCAAGAAGTTCGCTCTGCGCAAAATGAGGTTCAGGGGGGTACGTTTTAAGCCGTTCATGAGAAAGGTGCTGGTCTTCCCCGGGGACTTGAATATCGAGCCGGAACAGCCTGACGACCGGTATCCAGGCAAGAAAAAGATCAAACTCGAGTTCAGCCTGCCGTCGGGATCGTACGCGACGATGGTCGTCAAAAGGCTAATGATATAGAAATAAGCGTATCAGGACATCCCACGGGACACCATTTATGCCAGATTTTTCTTTAATGAAGTCAGCGCATCAGAGGGAAGGGGATCCCACGGGGCACCATTTATTAGTAGGGCAAGGCTTTAGCCTTGTTAATGAAGTCAGAATATCAGGTTATCAGGAAGGAAATGAAGTAAGTTCCAATCCACTTGAAATATACGTGCATAGTGGATAAAATAAGTTGCAGGGAGGTATTATGTGGATTTTAATAACCTTATTGTTAAACAGTGGTTTTGGTTTTGACCAGGTAAAAGTGGACCAAGTACTGGAAACACTGAGAACCTGTAATAATATTTATAACCAGCAAAACGAAATAAATATACTGGCCAAACAAGACCGCGGCAGTACAATAACGGTCAATGCACTCGATCTGTTCAACCAGGGCATGAGTATGGAATTTGACGGCCGCGCTGACATTGTCGTCGGCGACGTGCCGGGCGAGACCCTGCTGATCAGCGGCTATTTCTACAATAACGGCAATATCCTCATTATCGGCGACGGCGTCCTGTTGCTGGACCAGGCAGACTTCAACCTGGACGGCACTATTTATATCATGAACCACGGCGTGATGCGGGCGGATTCCAGCACGCTAAGTTTTATCCAGCATTACATATATCACCGGGGTCTGAACATCGGCGATTCCGCGAAATGCGCGATCTATGACTGCGAAACTCATTTCAGCGGCTATCCGATGGGGGTCTGGATCGGGTACTGGGGCGAGATCGTAATGAGCAATGTGCATAATTACGACTGGATCACGGCGGTCGTATCCAATAACGGCAAAGCCGATCTCGACGACGTTGATATCACGGGTGAATGGCTGTACGGCGACCAGTGCTACGCGTCATTCCGTCGCGTTAACAATTTCCTGTCCTGGTTCTTTTTCCCCAGTTTGTCCGTTGTCCAGCTGGCGTTCCCGCCGGGCGATACGGTACTGAACTTTTACGTTGATTCCACCCTGAGCAACGTGCACGGCATCGGCTACCACGTTGAACTGGACAGTTGCACGAACTGCATGTGGGCAGCAATACCGTTGCGGGGTTCGGACGTGACCATCGACAGTTCAATGCTCAGGGTGACCGGGATCATGCTTGAGGGCATCGATACTTTCGCGATCAGCGGCTTGGTCAACGGCTTACACTACGATGATTATACTCTGCCGGTTAATGACCGGAACTATCATTTGATCAATTCTTCGGTGCAGACCTGGAATCTCTATCCGGACGATAGCGTGAATGTGACACTTACCAATTCGATCTTCGGCGAGCTCTGCGCATACGGCAATTCCTATGTGACGATCATGAACGCTTATTGCGACGGTTCGGGCGGGCACCTCGAAGCGTCGACCAACGCATTTTTATTGACGGGTTTTTCCAGTATCTTCGCTGATATCATCACCAAGAACCGTGGCATGTGCGTGGTCGGTTACTGCGCGATGCCCTATGGGAACATTTGGGTGACCAACGCGTCGATCATGATAATTATCAACACGCAGTTCCCGGATGACCCGGTGGTATCTGATACCGGGATCGTGTTCGTCGCGGCAGTCAGCGGACCCGCCAACGCGGCCACCGACGATACGGTTGCGGTTCAGGGCTCGGCGTGGGTCGACCGCGGTCCTAACCAACCCGTGGATTTCGGGTTTTACCGGATGTCATTCCGCCTGGTCGGCGATTCGGCATGGATCCCGTTCGGCGATTCCAATACCGTGGAGGTAAGGCGTTCCACCCTGGAAAACTGGAACACCGTGGGCCTGGCACCGGGAAACTACGAACTCCGGCTCGTGCTGAAAGACAATGTTGGCGACAGCGTGGAGTGTTCCAAGGTTATAACCTTACGGGTCACCGACATTGAGGAAGAAGCGGCACAAAATGATATTGAGAGCGCATATGTCAGGAGGGTCACAGCCCGGTCGTTTTTATTCACAAACCCCGAGCCCGGCAGGAACATTTCAGTATTCAACCTGACAGGGCAGAGGGTTTATTCAACAGCGAAACGCGAGATAAACTGGACCGCAAAGGCAAGCGGCGTATATTTCGTTCAGATCGATAATTTTGTCCGAAAGATCGTCGCTTACTGATGCCGCTGGTGTTCGATATGAAATGCGCTGACAGCGCGAAATCCGCCGTCGCTGTTTTATTGGCAGGTTTGGTTTTCACCTTGCTCATTGCCGCTGATCACGGCAGTATCAAGGGGTTTGTCAAGGACGCGTCGAACGGCGAGAAATTGTCCTATGCCAACGTATACATTGAGAATACGAGTATCGGCACCAGCACCGATGAAAAGGGTTACTACTACATACCGGCCGTGCCTGCGGGATCATGCCGGCTGATCATATCCTATCTCGGTTACGAGACGGATCATCACGATATTACTGTTAATCCCGGTGATGTCATCACGATCAATGCCGAACTCGTGCCCACGACGATCCAGGTCCAGGGCGTGACCGCGACCGCGGAACGCGACCGGTTCGAAAAAGACGTCGAGGTCAGCCACGTAACATTTACCAAGCGTGAGATAAAGTCGGTCCCGATGATGTTCGAATCCGATTTGATAAAGGTCATACAGCTGATGCCTGGCGTGGTGACGATGCACGATCTTTCCAACAAGATGTACGTGCGCGGCGGCAGTCCGGACGAGAACCTGGTTCTTTTAGACGGGATAATCGTCTATAACCCGTCGACGCACTTGGGCGGACTTTTTTCCACGTTCAATCCTGACGCCGTGAGCGAAGCCGAGCTCTACGCGGGCGGATTCCCGGCGCAGTACGGCGACCGACTTTCCGCGGTCCTTGATATCGAGACCAAGGAAGGCAATTCAAAAGAATATACTGGTGAGGCCAGTATGGGGCTTGTTACCTCCAAAATCATGGTCGAAGGACCAATCCCAAAAGGGTCGATCTTGCTCAGCGGTCGAAGGACATACTTTGACGCCATTGTCTGGGCGTATGATAAGTTGTTCAGTAAAGACGTTTCGTTGCCGTATTATTTTTACGACGGCGTCGGCAAGCTTAACTTCAACCTCTCGAACGAAGACCGGTTCACGCTGACCGGGTTCGGCGGAGCCGATGTCCTGGGTCTTGAAGAGGAATTCGACACTTCCGAAAAGATCGATCTGAGCTGGGGTAACCGCGGCGCTTCGCTGCGTTATCGTAAGGTCCTGACGCCAAAACTATACGGGGAGTTCATCGGCGTGTGGAGCAATTTCTTCACGCATTTCCGGTACACCGACTACGCCGATACCACCAATAACATGCATTTGTTCGAGGAACTGATCAGTTATAACGGGAAGGGCGATTTCACATTCCTGATGAACGACCGGAACACACTGGGTTTTGGTTTACAGGCGGAAAACTTAAAGATCGATCATTACTGGGAGGTCGAAGAAGGGCTGTTCACCTGGCCTTCGGAGAAATCGAACCTGATCGCCGCATACGTCCAGGATAAGATAGAATGGGTGCCGCCGCTCTTGTTCGTTCAACCCGGGGTACGGTTCATATATTACGATAAAGGTCGCCGGTTATGCTTTGATCCAAGGATCGGCGTGAAATACCGTTATGGCGAGAACACAGCGTTCAACCTGGCGGTCGGGAAATACAGCCAGTTCCTGGTCACGGTGAACACCCAGGAATCCTATTTTTCGCTGTTTGATTTCTGGCAGCCGGTCGACGCAACGCACGACCCGCCTTTCAGCGTTCATGCAATTACCGGGATCGAACAATGGTTCGATAAGCAGACCAAGTTTACGGTCGAGTGTTACGGCAAAAAATATTATAACCTCCTGATCCCGTCGGAAGACGATGTTTTTTTCAGCATGCCGGCAGAGAGCTTGCGTGTGGGTAACGGGTATGCTCTTGGTGTCGATGTGTTTTTAAAAAAGAGTATCGGCATGTTATCAGGGTGGATCAGCTACTCTCTGGGCTGGACCAGAAGGACGGTCGATAATGAGTCGTACTTCCCGAGGTATGACCGGCGGCATTCGGTCAATACGGTCATTGGATCCCAGGTCCCTCGTATCGTGCCTTTTTTCCGGGGCGGCACCATCAGTTTACGATGGAACATCAGTTCCGGCCTGCCGTATGCAGATGATATCGCGCGCTATCATTATTGGTACTATTCTCCCAATGATGAATTTCCTCATAGAGAATGGGAATGGCGATATATAAAAGGAAGGCGCGATGCCTTTCGGCTGCCGATGTCGCACCGACTGGATGCACATTACGAGAAAAATGTGAGATTCTTTGGATTGACCGGGCAGTGGTACATCGACGTCATCAACGTTTACGCGCAGAAGAACGTCTTGTTCTTTGACTGGGAATATTACGACGAACAGACCGACCAGTACCTGGATATACCGAGGAAGAAAGGATATTCGATCCTGCCCGTGCCGATCCCGTCCGTAGGTTTTAGTTTCAAGTTCTGATAAATGAAGATGCCGACGATAAAATACAATGCCATGGCAATATTCATGATGACCGCGATCATGATCAGTTGCGGGCATCAGGCCGATGAAAATTTCGAAAACATGCTGAACATCACGGGCGTGGTCAGGAACGAAGCAGATCACATCGAACTGACGGTTAATCGAACGTATAACATGGATGAACCGGCAAATTCAGAGATGGACAGCGCTATAGTCATGCTTTTTAACAACGATTATTCCGATACATTCATTGGACAATATGCCGGCTATGGTGGTTTCTTTTGGATCGATACTGTACCGGTGAATGCCGGAGATACGTATAATCTAATGATCGCGGCGGACGGGTATGATACGGTCTATGGACAGACGACGGTCCCTGATGACTATCAGATTATCTATCCCTTGTCCGGGGATACAATGACTTTGCTGGATACATTGCTTTTCACTGTTGGCAAAGGCATTGAAGATTACCAAATCGAATGTTGGGTCGAAGAATATGAACGAGGATTTTACTACTATTTTCCAAATTTTGAAAATGATTCAATAATTGGTTTTCCTGTTTTTGTTTTTTCCGATTTTGTCCAACAGTTTGATACAACCACACTATTTACGTTTATGGTCATCGGTTACGATTCAAACTATTACAATTATCACTATTTCTATGACAGCGACGATCCCCCGCAGTGCGGCGTAAGCGGCGGGATCGGGCTGTTCGGGAGCGCGTGGGTCAGATCCGTGGATGTCTACCTGAAAGTCAATTGACTTGGCTTTAAAATCCGTGTATAATTCAGCAAAGGAGTATAAATGAGACTTAAGAGCATAATAATGTTACTTTTTTTAGTTATTTTGCTGCATGCCGATATTATGTATGAAATGACGACCAAAACAACCGGGATGATGGGTATGGGTGACAGTGAAACTTTCATGAGGATCTTTATTAAAGGCGATAGATCACGCACCGAAGTTAAAAGCACTTCAACTACCATGGGCGAACTTGCCAGCGCCTATATCATGCGCCTGGACAAATCCATCATGTGGACCATAGATGATGCCAATAAAAAATATATGGAAACGAGCCTGATCTATACGGCTGACGATACTGCAGCGGTCAAACCTGATTCCACGCTGATCAAACCGGACGTGAATATCGAATTCACCGATGAAACCAAAAAGATCCTCGATCATAACTGCAAGAAGATAAATGTCAGCCTGAAACTTAACGGCGGCGACAATGATTTCAACCTCACCCAGACAATGTGGATGGCTGAAAGCCTCCCCGGTGTCGATGAACTGAAAGCGTACAATAAAAAACTGATCGATATCGGCGGCGGCATGATGCAATCCGCGCCTGTGGGGATCGATAAAAAGGCGCTTGAGGAATTCATGAACAAGACGAACGAGATCAATGGTTTCCCGCTTGAGATCGAATTCACCATGTCCATCAACGTCGAGGAAATGGTCATGGAAGTTAAAACATCCAGCGTGGTGACAAAATTCTCGGTCGTTCCAATAAGTAACAAGGTATTTGAATTACCTGAAGGTTATACCCCCTACGAATAAAAGGCATGAGATCGCGTAACATTTTGGCGCTTTTTACTTCAATGTTAAAAAGTTACGCAATACAATGAGAAATTGGGAATAAAACAGGCGAGTTTGTGTATAATACTATAGATACCGACGAATCTTTGATAGCAAAAGTGAAGAACGGCGACTGCGAAGCCTTCTCACCGTTAATCGAACGTTATAAAATGCAGGTTTACAGGTTGGTTTACCGGATGGTCGGTAACCGGGATGATACCGAGGACCTTGTTCAAGAGGTTTTCGTGAGGAGTTTCCGTGCCATGAAGAGTTTTAAAACCGGAAGCCCTTTCTATCCCTGGCTTTCAAGGATCGCGGTAAACCATACGTTGAACTATATTAAAAAGGAGCAAAAGAATAAAATGCAGCCCTTAGAATGGATCGAGGACCGTCTCGCAAGTAAACAGGATAATCCCGTGGCGATGACCGAGCAGAAAATGTTGAAAGAGAAAATAACTGCCGCCATGCAAAAACTGCCTGGAGATTACCGGACGATCCTGGTCCTGAGGGTCGAGGAAGAGCTTTCTTATGATGAGATCAGCAAGACCTTGCGTATTCCGCGGGGAACGGTCATGTCACGGCTGGCGCGGGCGCGCCAGCGTCTTAAGGAAATTTTCAAGGAGTTGGCATTAGCTCCTTGATCAGGAGATCGATACAATGATCACTATGATATTATTTGGTAAAAAGATCACAGGAGCAATAAAATGAAGTGTGATTTTCCGCATGAACTATTGAGCGGATATCTTGATGGCGAGCTCGATGGAAAGAATAAGGCGCTTGTCGAGGACCATCTAAAATCCTGTTCCAGCTGTCAGCAATTCCTGGAAGCATTGAAAAAACAGGATTCGCTGGTGCGGTCCCGGGAAATCGAAGAGCCCTCGCGCGAATTTGTGTTCTCGCTGAACCGCCGGGTGATGGATCAGGTCATGAAAAAACCCAGGTTTTCATTCTGGCGCTATATGCCGGTCCTGGTGCCGACGGCAGTCGCAGCCCTGGTGCTGGTTGTGGTCTTTAATTCCCAGCATGAAACCAGATACGTCACGACCGATGACCAGATCCTTCTTCCGGTCGTGAGCAGGCTGGGATATTCCGATGAAAGCGGCTTGAAGGCCGGTTCTGACCGTTCGGTCGCTGCCGACAAAAAAGTTGCGGCGGCGAAAAAGGAAAAAGCCGCG